>JAYVFX010000843.1:0-6809 GCA_043772795.1 Deltaproteobacteria bacterium | reverse complement strand
GAAGAACAACTCCAAGCCTGTCTCATTGCCATACAACCGCAGACCGGTGCGATCCGGGCAATGATTGGTGGTCGTGATTACCAGACCTCGCAGTTCAATCGTGTTACTCAAGCCCATCGTCAACTTGGTTCGGTGTTCAAGCCCATCGTCTTTCTGACTGCGTTAAGCAGAGAACGAGAAAAGAAAGAAGGAAAGTTTTTGCCGTCGAGTCGTATTGATGACACGCCTTTTACGTGGTCCTTCAAAGGAGAACCCTGGAGTCCGGGGAACTACAATAATCAGTATCTTGGGAGTGTCTCATTAAGGCGGGTACTCGAACTCTCGCTGAATGCTGCGACTGCACGTTTGGCGCAAGAGGTTGGACTTGAGCCTATTCGTCAAACAGCCGAAAACGTCGGCTTCGTCAGTCCGTTACCGCAGTATCCGTCGATGGTCCTTGGAGCTGGTGAGGTCACTCCGTTTGAAGTGGCGGTTGCGTTCAGTACTATTGCCAACCAGGGCGTACGTGTTACGCCACGCCCAATTAAACTCATCTCCAATCAACAAGGCGAGACAGTCAAACAGTACAGTATCGAGATGGAGCAAGTTGCTTCTCCAGAGGATACGTACATGGTGACCCATCTGCTCGAAGGAGTCCTTGATCGGGGGACCGGGCGGGCGACGCGCGAGCGCGGATTTACGTATCCTGCAGCCGGGAAAACTGGAACAACGAATGATTACGGAGATGCCTGGTTCGTCGGCTATACTCCGGATCTGGTGGCAGTTGTCTGGGTCGGATTCGACCAACGGCAATCACTGGGACTCTCTGGCGCTCAAGCTGCGTTACCGATTTGGACCAATTTTATGAAGCAGGTGACTGCGGGCCAGCCTCGGGCTGAGTTTATTCCCCCACCAGGAGTGACTCTGGCACGAATCGATCCCCAGACTGGTTTACTTGCGACCGACCAATGTCCAGTGGTCATTGATGAAGCATTTTACGATGGAGAAGAACCGCACCAACCCTGCTCACGGCACGGGTCGGGAATCGTTTCAGTGGACGCGCCGTCCCACGGGGACAATGCTATTGATGACCACGAAGGGGAGGCTGCGCGACGTTCTCGTCTACGTACAGAACCGCAACCACCTCGCCCACCGGCAAACGAGAAACCGTGGTGGCAACTGTTTTGAGTATGTCATACGTGAAGAACATTGCCGTTGCGGTAGTTCTCTTGCTCGTCCCCGCTATTTTTATTTGGGAGCGGCAGTCCTATGCGCAAGGGCGACCGTTACGGGAAACCGAGCGACGTTTCGACGAGGAGGACCTTGCGCCTGATTCACAAACAGTCACACCCGATGATGAGTCTGCCATTGACGATACTGAGGCGGAAAGTCACGAATCTTCGCGTGAGGCAGAAGAAGAGTTTCCGCGCCGAGACTCGCGAACTGCACCAGATGTACCATCGGTAGACGGTTCGACACCACTGTCGGTTGATCCCAATGCTGCGCCTCATGAGGAGATCCCTGAAGAACCTCCGGTCGTGACGAGTGGACCGCCAGCGCTCCCCGCCGCGAGCGCTTTGCTCCCACGAGATCAGGTCGCCCTTAGTTTTGTCGCGCTGGGTATAGCCTCGATAGATAAGGATGATCTCGTACAAGCACGACGACACTTTGAACGTGCGCTGGAAGTTGCTCCACTCCAACCGTATAGCTATTTCTTTCTCGGCCGTTTGGCACTGACGCGCGGAGAGCACCAGAAAGCGCTACCACTGCTGCGGAAAGCCGACATCCTCCTGACGCGGGGAGATCAAGCGTGGCGAAGTGAGGCGATGAGTGCCCAGGGCGCCGTGTATGAAGATCTCGGCGAGCTTCCGCAAGCACGCAGAGCGTACCGACAAAGTTTGCGATTTTTTCCGCAGAATTTGCGCGCAATGAGCGCCTTGGCGCGTCTCGCTGGAGAGGAGCCCGATTCTGACGACCCCGTTTCCCAGTAATCAGCTCCTTGTGCTCGGCATAGAAACTTCCTGTGATGATACTGCAGCGGCCGTGCTGTGCGGGAAAGAGATTCTTGCCAATATTGTCTCGTCGCAAGATCATGTCCATAGCTGCTACGGCGGTGTTGTTCCCGAACTCGCTTCGCGGCATCACATGGAGAACATCCTGCCGGTCATCAACCAAGCCCTGACGCAAGCGCAGGTTCAGCTTGAACAAATCAACGGTATTGCTGTGACGTGCGGTCCTGGCCTGGTCGGATCATTGCTCGTTGGGGTGTCAGTGGCCAAGGCCTTAGCGATGGCGCAGGGGCTGCCCTTGGTAGGCGTAAACCACCTTGAGGGGCATTTGTTGGCGGTGTTACTCGAACAAGAGGTCGAGTTTCCCTTTCTTTGCCTGCTGGTTTCTGGTGGACATACCTCGTTGTATCTGGCACGCGACTGGGGCGACTATCAGCGACTTGGTGCGACGCGCGATGACGCGGCTGGAGAGGCGTTCGACAAAGGCGCGAAAATGCTCAGTCTTGGTTATCCTGGTGGCCGTGTCATCGACCGGCTGGCCCAGCAGGGGGACCCACACGCCATACGGTTTCCTCGGGCGCATCTCAAACTTGTCCTGAGCCCTTCGACTTTGCTCAGGATAAACTCCGTCGAAGGGACAAGGAAGTACGATTTCAGCTTTAGTGGCCTCAAGACTGCCCTTCGTCAATTTCTCCTCACCCCAGAGCGAGGAGCGCATCGAGATGAGGACATTGTCGCGAGTTATCAAGAAGCCATTGTTGATATGCTGACAGACGTCACGTTGCGTGCGGCACATGATTGCGCATTGGAGCGTGTTGTTGTCTCGGGTGGAGTTTCTGCCAATTCCCGTCTACGTCAGCAGATGATGAAAAAGGGAGGAAACTCCAATATCCACGTTTTTTTCCCGTCGTTGAAACTCTGTACCGACAATGCTGCGATGATCGCCTTTGCTGGGGCGTGGCGGCTCGCGTCCGGGCAGCGTGCGTCTCTGCAACTCAACGCATCGGCAACACTTCCGCTGTAGCGTGTGAATACCCTTTTACAAGCAACGCGCTTTGCCCTTGCCGAATTAGGGGTCAGGCCACACAAACAGTTTGGTCAACACTTCCTCGTCAATTCTGCCGTTGTCGAGCAGATGGTGACGAAGGCACAGCTCAGTCCGGAAAGTATTGTGCTCGAAATTGGCCCTGGTCTTGGTGTCCTTTCTGGCAATCTCATAACCCGTGTCACGCGGCTGTATCTCGTGGAACTTGATATTATTTTGGCAAATCGCTTACGGGTGCAGTTTGCCGACAACGAGCAGGTACAGGTTGCGACGGCAGATTTTCTCACGATGGAGATTGAGGCCGTATTTCCCGATCCTGAGATCCATGTGGTAGCAAGTCTTCCTTATAACGTCGCCACCCCGATCCTCTTCCGACTGCTCGAATACCGACACAAGTTCCGGACCGCGACGGTCATGATTCAAAAGGAAGTCGCAGAACGACTGACAGCGACGCCTGGCACGAAGGCGTATGGAGTCCCGTCGGTGTTGACCCAACTCTACGGGACTGTGACGACTGTATGTACGGTTGGACCACAGAGCTTTTTCCCGCCGCCCAAGGTCGAGTCGCAGGTGATCCGCATCGAATTTCAGGATACGCCGCGCGTGTCGGTGACAAATGAAGCCGCGTTTCGCCGCATGGTGAAAGCCGCTTTTGCCCAGCGACGAAAGACCTTGCGTAATACGTTGCGGTCCGCCGGCTACGAGAACCTGGACGAACTCAGTGAAAAAACCGGCATTGATTTCCAGCGACGTGGCGAGACGTTGACGTTGGCGGAGTTTGCGATCTTGGCGAACACTGTGGTTGCACGTGTGCCAACATAGGCAGCAACCTCGAAGTCGGAAGAGAGCAACGCACCTGACACCATTCCGCGGGGGCGAAGCCCTCTTTCGCGCGGACATACTCGTGCATTTGCCGATAGGGATTATCAGCTGGCAAAGCACCATCAGTGATTCCGCCGCGCAACTCTAGCACGCGGTAATTGCCATAGGTACCGAAGAGAAAAAAGAGCGCGAGATATCCGACGACAAACCAGCCGAGGTAGCGAATTGCAGCTACACGGGGATCATACCAGCAGAACTCTTTGCCCCTCATTCTTCTCTCCAACAACGAGATGCTTTCTCGACACTGGGAACTGTCATGGTAGGATACCAGCATGCAGCCGACCCAAAGGGAATGGGTGCGATCGGAAAGGAAAGTCCTGAAATGAACACCGTAAGTCTTGATCTAGAAGAGGATGTCGTTGCCTTGTTGCACCAATTCAACCAACCTTTACGGCAAACGGCACGGGAATTGATCGTGCTGGAGTTGTACCGGCGAGGGACGATCTCCAGCGGCAAAGCAGCAGAACTTTTAGGCATGGCACGACAAGAGTTCATTCACTACGCCTCGTCTCTGGGAATTCCGTACTTTGCTATGACTGAAGATGAATGGGAAACTGAGCGAAGACGGAGCGAGACGCTGTGAGTCCTTTGCCGATTGTTTCAAACTCTAGTCCGTTGATTGTACTGGCGCGGATTGGCCATTTGGATCTTTTAGAAAGACTCTTTACCACAGTGATGGTTCCGCCTGCTGTTACCCACGAAGTCGTGAGCGTGGTCTTGCCAACATGGGTCATAGAAAGACCGCTGATGCAACCTGTTGGTCCCCGGATTCTTCGTGCCTCATTGGGGGCAGGAGAGAGCGAAGCCATCAGTCTCGCTCTTGAAGTTGGAGTGCAGTGGATCATCTTAGACGACCGGCCAGCACGAAGACTGGCCGAAGCCCTTGGTCTTCCTGTGATCGGTACGCTGGGAATTTTACTAGCGAGCAAACGCCGAGGGTTCCTACCCGCTGTGCGTCCCTGTGTTGATGCCTTAGTAAATGTCGGTTTTCGCATGGCGCCTGACTTGTATGAGCGAGTGATCGCATCTGCCGGGGAAGAGTAGCACGTAGGGTGGGCACTGCCCACCAATTGTGAGGCAAGATGCTCAACGCCTCATTCATCATAGCGGAGCGGGCCAGCGAGGAGGCTGGGCCGCTCAACACATTGCAGCAGGACAGAGAACATCACTTAGTGTTCTAGCGTCCAGGCTGTCTGGCGTTCCAGCCGTCTAGCCTGCCTGGTGCTCAACGCCTTTCGGCATCACAAGACTGCGGCATCCTATCGTCCGGTTCCAATCTGACAGTGAAATTAGGACCGGACGGACGCGGGATTTTCCTTGACTGTGCGACAGGAAGTAACGGAGGGTCAGAGGGCAGAAATTTTGTGGTGCTCCAGCGATAATCTAGCGCACAACGTGAGGCCTGCGGTGGCTGTTCCCCCTAGCAGTGGCTGTGGGCCTGCGCGGACACGAGATTGTTAGGATTGGGTGCACATAAGAAAAGAGGATATATCAATGCGACATGGTAAGAATCTATTAGTGGGAATGTTGCTCTGTATGGTCGGCCTGGTAGGTTTACTGAGCGCAGGCCGGGTGGAGGCAGCACCGGGTGGGATTCCCACGTGCACGCAGCAGCTCAACACGTGCACAGCGAACCTGAACACGTGTACGACAGTTACGAACAGGTGTACGACGAGTCTGAACAGCTGCACGAGCAGCTTGAGCGCAACGCAAGGCAATCTAGCGACCTGTAACACTAGCCTCACTACGTGTAATGGAAGCTTGACGACCTGTCAGGCGGATCTTACCGCCTGTGAGGCGGATCTCGTCGTCTTCCCCGGCGACGGCGTGACCGGTCCGGCCCTGAGTTACACGGATAACGGGAATGGGACGTTTACGGACAACAACACCAAACTGGTGTGGGAGAAGAAAGACACCGCGGCTGGTGTCCATGACGTCGGGAACATTTACCCGTGGAGTAGCACTGGGACTGCGGCGGACGGCAGTCTGTTTACGACGTTTCTTGCCACGTTGAACAACAAATGCGACGGGAACGAAACGACCGCGTGTACGACTAACGCGCAGTGTACGGGCATTGGCAACGGCCTGTGCGGGCATGCCGGCCACCGCGACTGGCGGATACCGAACGTGAAGGAACTGCAGAGTATTGTGGATTACAGCACTTTCGGTCCGGCGGTCAATGCTGCTTTGCCTGGCTCCACTGCGGCGTCCTTCTACTGGTCCTCTACCTCCTTCGCCAACGGCCCGGGTTTCGCGTGGGACGTCTTCTTCAACGGCGGCGACGTGAGCATCAACGATAAGAGTTTCAACGCCCACGCGCGTGCCGTCCGGGGTGGCTCGTGATTGGTCATTTGATTATTTGAGTAATTGGAGTATTTGATAGGGGGTCTGGGGGCTCACGCCCCCAGGGAAACTTTTTTTGCGTGTACGAATGGCCCAGAGCGAGCATTTACCCATTTATAAAAAGAGCTATGGCCAAGGTGACGAAAAAATTAGTACGAGAGCTGGTTTACGGTAAACCGTACGAATATTATCCTTTAGGAAAGTACATCGTTGCTGCTCCTGGAATTTGTGGCGGCCGCCCAACATTCAAATATACCAGGATCGAGGTGCAGGTTGTCTTCGACTTACTTGCGGCAGGAGAGCCGATTGAGCAATTGATCGACAACCTGCAAGGTCGTGTTTCTCGGAAAGCGATTGTGGAGACCCTACGGTTAGCGACCGTGTTGCTCAAACGTGAAGCTGAGGCTGTCGCTGCGTGATCGTTCTGGATGAGAATCTCCTCGTCCTTTGCTTAGAGAATCCTATCGCCGCCTGGTATCCAGGGCGTGTCTGTTCGATAGTCGAACTAGACCCTGGGGCAATTATTAAAGACGAAGGGGTCCCTACCTACT
>JAYVFX010000842.1:0-3126 GCA_043772795.1 Deltaproteobacteria bacterium | reverse complement strand
CGAGGGAATGTGACGGTGAAGGTTGAGCCTTGTCCGAGTCTACTGATAACCGAGATCTCGCCGTGCAACAAGGTAACAAGTTTCTTCACGAGGGCCAAGCCCAACCCCATCCCGCCGTAGGATCGGCTGATGGAACCATCGACTTGGCGGAACTCATCAAAAATATACGGAAGCTCTTCCGCAGGAATACCAATGCCAGTATCAGACACCTCAAAGATGATGAGGTCTTGGCTCAACACTTGACGAACACGAATGGTAATCTGCCCCTGTTGTGTAAATTTTACGGCATTGGTGACAAGATTCGTGAGAATCTGTTCAAGACGCAAGCCGTCAGTTTCCATCACTGGCAAAGGAGAAGGACAGTCCCAGACGATTTCAAGCTCTTTATCGCGACGCAGTTGCTCCGCTAAAGGTTCAAAACGGTCAAGGAGATCAACAACCGCTACTGAGCTCACTTGAAGTGCGACTTTTCCGGTGTTTAATCCGGACACTGTCATGAGGTCACTAATCAGGCGAAAAAGTTGGTCGGCTTTGGTACGCACATGCCCAATCATACTGCGTTTCATATCGTCGGATTCCTGCGCGAGCAACATATCGGCATAGCCCATGACCACATGGAGCGGGGTCCGCAGCTCATGAGAGATGTTGGCGAGAAATTCTTCTTTGAGACGAATAAGTTCTTCACGCTCCTTGAGTTGTTGTTCAAGTGCCGTGCGCGAACGTCCGAGTTCCACGCGCATATGCTCAAAGGCACGTGATAGAATCGCCACCTCGTCGTGTCGATTCTTGATCTCAACGGACTGCGAGAGATCTCCTTTTGCCATTCGCTCCGCATCAACGGTGAGTTGCTTGATCGGCCCGACGACCTTGTTCACAAATGGCGCGCCGCTAGCAATCGCGAGAAGAATCATGCCAAATCCACACCACCATAACAGGTGGTGCATACGCGAAACATGAGCAAAGAGCACGGCTCTTGGTTGCCCGGACACGACGCGCCAGGGTGCCCGTTCAAGTGTTGCCGTTGCGGTAAAGAGGGAATCGTCTTGCCGCGGAGCAAGCGAGAAACTCTGGAGCAAGCGATCTTTTTTTGTACTCGCAATCACAAGGCCATTTTGGTCGATCACCTCAACGAAACGATCTTGACTCCGAGAGACGCTACCAAGAATGTTGACCAGCGCTGGGCCTGTCAGGTCGATTACTCCACCAAGAATACCTTGTGTCTCTCCAGTTGGTGTGCGGATAGGAACAGCCATGAGGACATGGGGCCGACTAAAGAATTGGTCTGCGGCAGTCCCAGCCGAGACCAACATTTGGTTCCCGGTGTGGAGTTCAGCAATCCCCGGAAGGTACGCAAGAGATTGGTCAAGCCATGAAAGTCCAGGCGGCTCGGTCCATCGCACGTTTCCGCCGTAATCAAGAAGAAACATCCCTCCAGTGAATACTGGGGAATGCAGAAAAATATAGTGGAGCGTCGTCCACGCTGGAAACTCTCCCTTTTGCTGTGTCTCCAACAAGGTCTGTAGCCCGTACGATAATCCAGGTAGCGCAGCCACTGTTGTCAAACGTTGCTTCCCAGCCTCCAAGTGCGCATCAAGCTGAGCTACAACCATCCGGGCGGTTTGCTCAAAGCGATCTTGAGCTTCCGTCGATTCTCGATGCAGCAGATACATCGTGAATCCGCCGTACACGCCATAGAGGGCCAGGACGTAGAGAATGACCAGCACGACACTTTTGGTCCTGATACTCCACAGGTGAGGGGAGAATTGCCACGGCATGTTCGGCTCTTATTGTTTCAGTCGCAAATCAAGCGCGAGATCATTCGCAAGTGATAATTCCACTGGTTCTGCGAGCGCCTGCTCGTGCTTGCGCCAAACACGTAAGAGATACGCCCCAGGAGGAACGTCGTGTACCAGGTAACGTCCATCCGCTGTGGTAACAGCAAAGTACGGGTCCTTGAGCACCACCACTCGCGCTTCCATCTCCAAATGGATGTTGCACAGAATCACGACCTCCCCCGGTGTATCGAACTTCATCAGCCGCTGTTCACCATGCCCATAGGTCCCAAGATTGAATTTCTCAACTCCAGGAGAAGGACTGAAAAGCCCATGATAGACGTTATCGCTATTAACAAACTTTACGGTGGTCCCTTGGACAACCGGTATCACCTCCGGAGAAAAGGTGAGATTTCGCTGCTCAACCACGACCGGCTCACGCCTTGGGGGTGATAGCTGAGGTTGGACGCTTTCGAGATAGACAATTGCGCCTTCGACCGGCTTTTCGTCGAAACTGACTGTTCCACTCAGTGAAGCTGCCTCACTACGTAACGCACCGAGCAAACATACCCCGAACGTTAGTGCCAATGCCGTTCGTCTCACACGTTCCTCTATTTCGTAACCTTTCCCCACTCTGCCGCATTTTGAAAGATCGGGCTTTTGGTGAAATGGTTTAGAAAGACCATAGAAAAGATTGGACGGGAGGGTTCTTACCTGTAGGGAAACGACAGCAAGATATGGAGTGTCCATTTGTGATCTTTGCGGTCAGGTCCTCTCTTCCCTGGTGGGAGAGAGTCAGAGAGAGGGGGTAGTTGCGGCGTTCACCCTCTCCTGTGTCCTCTCCCCTCAAGGGAGAGGAGAAAACTGGGCCCTGCACAATCCATATCTTGGTGTGTTTTCCCTATAGGTAGAGAGCCTGGCAGGAGAATGGGAAAAACCTAACAGTAACGGGGAGTACCATCAAAGAGACAAGCAGTAGAAGATACTGCTGACTACAACCGTACAGAGGTTGAGGCGTACAGAGGTATGCCTGTACAAAACTTTGTATAGACTTTTCTAGCTCTGTCGCGAGCGTTTCTCAACGTTCAACGCCGCTTCGCGTAAGGCTTCAGGAAGTGTGGGATGGCCGTGCATAGCCCGCGCCATGTCTTCAGCAGAAGCGCCGAATTCCATCGCCATCACCGCTTCAGAAATAATATCTGAAGCTCGGGGGCCGACAATGTGGACGCCCAAGATACGATCGGTCTTCGCATCAGCAATGACTTTGACCATACCGTCAGCCTCGTCCATACAACGCGCACGTCCATTCGCTAGGAAAGAAAAGGTACCAACTTTGTATGGAATCTCCGAGGCT
>JAYVFX010000841.1:0-1775 GCA_043772795.1 Deltaproteobacteria bacterium | reverse complement strand
CACGTATTTGGCACCCTCTCCCTCACCCTCTCCCATCAAGGGAGAGGGGATTAAGAAGGCCATTTTGCTCAGAGCCAAAATTTGTGCCGAACAGTATTGACCTTCCCCCCTGACGGGGGGAAGGAACCTGAACGTAGGACTTCACATCTTGTTGTGGCTCTTCTATAAGCGCGATCTTTAGCGACTCACCTGTCGCGCGGTTCCGTTTGCACGTCGGCGGGCTGGCTCATTCCCCTGTAGCATGACCTTTTTCCATTGCTTCCAAATCGCGCGCTGAGTCACCTCATCAGTTACCTGCCCAACCAGCGTACCATCAACGTCCTCGTATTCCCGGTGCAACCCGCGAGCGAGGTATAACCACGGATCGACCTGCGCACTGAGCCCCATCTGATTACGTTCAAACATTTCCAGATCATCGGTCGCACCACCACCAGCCGGACCGTAGAACGATTCATGGCCACGCAACCGGCTGATATTGATGTCTTCCGGCGCATCTTTCAATCGTGTCGGATAGAGGAAGACTTCAGTCTCGTCAATCTTGATCGGACGAATGACACGGATATGCACGCCAATAAGTACTAAATTGGGGAACACCAACATATGAGTTCCACCAGAGGTGAGAATCTCCTCAGTTCGCTCTTTACCATAGCGGGCAACCATAGCCTCATGGTAGGCATTACCTGACGGTGTCGTCGGCAATGCGACACGGAGACCTGCTCCATTCGCTTTGTTATACGCACGATAATCGAGCAGCGCGTGACCATTCCCCAAATCGCGGGCCTGTGCAAGTGAGTTACTGGCAAACACGCCTGTAATATTCGCTCCCGACCTGCGTTTGATGTTGTCGAAGAAGGTTTGGTGGACGAAGTTAGGATGATAGCCATCCATACTGTTTTCGATCTGGAATTTCCAGTTCGCGCGATAGCCGTATTTATGAACACCGGTAGTGACATCAAGTTCACCAACTGGAGACAGATCAACAAAGAGATCGATCTGTTCCTTCGCTGGTGCCCCCAGGTGTTCATCAAGAGTTACGCCGACCGGACTTAGACTACCAAAAACAAACCCACGATAGACGCCCATTCGTGGGACTTTGCGCAATCCGAAGTCTTCCTTGTGAAACGATTCGTCGTAACGATCTTTGTAGGTGACTCCCAACAACTCGCCATTGGTCCGATACGTCCAGCCGTGATACGCGCAACGGAACTTTTTGGTGTTGCCGCGTTCGACCTGGCACACGGCGTTCGCACGGTGAGTGCAGCGGTTCAGCAAGAGCTGAACGTGGCCGTCCTCGTCGCGTACCATAATGACCGACTGCCCACCGATCCGTTTGAGACGAAAATCGCCGGGATTCGGAATCTCGCTGTCGTGACCCACGTAGACCCAGCCGCGGTGGAAAATCTTGTCAAACTCCTCAGCAAAAATCTCCGGGTCGGTATACACGCGGCCATGCACCCGGTCCTCTTTGACGAGATCGTTGTAGTCGATTGTTGTCCGGTATTGCTTCATGTGTCTCTCCTTTTTCCAGGAAACGGCCCACCTCTCAGGTCTCGCAACAGCGGTATCCAGTCTCCGCGTTGAAAACATCCTTCATGCCCTCTAAACCGAGAGTGCCTATGTTGTCAAGAAGAAAATGCTTTTTCACGATGATTGTAGGAAAACTATATCTGCCGCCGTGGCAAGGCAGAGGCCCAGGTGCTATAGAGCGAAACACGCAACGAGGCTTCTTCTGCGTAAGGAACACTACCGGAAAGCCGGAAAGGATAACCAATGAG
>JAYVFX010000840.1:0-3365 GCA_043772795.1 Deltaproteobacteria bacterium | reverse complement strand
ATGGCAATTATTGCCTTTGCCCCGCCGTATTCAGTGATTGGTATTGCGGCACCACTCCTCATGGTGCTGGCACGGTTACTTCAAGGGCTTGCGACTGGCGGTGAATTCGCTAGTGCGACCTCATTCCTGGTCGAGGCCGCGCCGACGCATCAACGTGGTTTCTATGGCTCACTCCAAATGGTGGGACAGAGCCTGGCTGCTTTAGGCGGAGCGCTGTCTGGTGTGTTGGTGACGCGCGGACTCACCCCGGAACAGCTCGACTCCTGGGGCTGGCGTTTACCGTTTATGTTTGGGCTGTTGATTGGCCCGGTGGGACTGTACATCCGTCGTCATCTTGAAGAGACCGAGGCGTTTGTCGCCTCTCGCCGTGCAGGACAGCGGCAAACGGTTGGCGCACTACTCAATGAACACCTACGTAGCATTCTTGTGACCTTTGGTCTCACTATTTGTGGCACAATTTCATATTATGTGATTCTGGTGTACATGCCGACGTTCGCCAATAAACAACTGGGCTTGCCGTTGAACGAAGCCTTCATTGCGCAAGTCATCGGCCTCATTTGTATGACCATAGTGATTCCCGTGTGTGGAGCACTCTCAGATCGCATCGGACGCAAGCCGATTTTGGTCGCGGCGCCGGTGGCCTATCTTTTTGTGCTGTACCCGTTCTTTACGTGGATTCACGCGCATCCGAGTTTCCTGCATCTCGTGTTGATGCAGACTGTCCTGTGTAGTATCGCCGGAGCTTTTTCTGGGCCGATCTCTACCGCAGTTGCCGAACAATTTCCTGTCGGCGTACGGTCGACTGGACTTGCTATTGCTTACAACATGGCCGTGATGCTATTCGGCGGCTTCGCGCAATTTATTGTTACTTGGTTGGTCGAGAAGACCGGCTCACCCATCGCGCCAGCGTACTATGTGATGTTTGGCGCGGTGATTGGGTTGGTGGCGGCAGTATCCTTATCAGACGAATCACGCCGATAGAGAAAAATCCCTACGCGTGCGATGTGTTCCCGCAGAGGGACGTACGTAATGCTGTCGTATGCCTTCACGTCAAAACGATAGGGCAGCGGTAATTCCTCCAATTCGTCAGCAACGGCTTCGGCCTGTATATCATCATCGATACCCATAAGGGCGAGGTCGATGTCCGATTCCGATCGGTGAGTCCCCTTCGCACGGGAGCCGTACAGCGCAACTTCCCTGATCGCCGGGAAGCGGAGAAACACGCCTCGTATCAAATCAATGTCGTGCGATGTGAGGCCGATGTCTTTCACGATTCTATTTTCTTGAGTAGGAAAAATTCATGCAGATGGTCAAAGACGGCAAAGTATCGCTCTGTGACCGCTCGCAGCACGGTCTCGAACACTGCGCTGTCGTAGGTATGGGAGAGGAGGTTACGGTGCAACATCATCTCGATCCACACCTGCGCATCGTCGAGAAGCTTGGCAGCAAAAGCTTCTTTGATAACATTGCGAGGTGTTACCGGATTTACGATCACGCCGCTTTCTTCCAGGTAGTCTTTGGTGGTCTTCCATGCCAGCTCGAATGCGACTTCAAAGCGTTGGATAGCGCCTTCTTTCTCCAGTGGGGAGAGAGAATCGACTCCTCGATCGCAGACCTCACGCAATAAGACGAACGCGCGATCAAAGTTGTCGAACCGCTGTTTCCAGCGGATGTCGCTACTCATACGGCAACTCCTTCACTCGTCTGGCAAACCATCCTACTCTCCATCCTTGAGTGCGTACAGAAAAAGTCAAATCGGCCGCTACGAAAACAGAGGTGGTTGCCGCGCCCCCTCTAGGTATGCTATACAAAGCCTCTCGTTGAGCAACTCTCCTATGCGATGAACCAGTGAAGTTGCTTACTGGAGAACCCGCCTGAGAAGTCTGTATTTCCTATATGCGCCGTTAGCTCAGTTGGATAGAGCGGCAGGCTACGAACCTGTAGGCCAGAAGTTCGAATCTTCTACGGCGCATAACCTTTTCAACTACTTAGCCACTCTCTATGATGACGCCAAAAAGTCATGTGTGCACCATGTGGAAAAATAAGTGATTATCCTGCTTTCTTGGTGGGTGGGGTGGAAAGGACGACTGCTTTCAAGTCGTCTTCGGTGGGGTTGTTGTAGCGTTGAAACACCGCGAAGGTTTTGTGACCAGTGATGGCCATAATCCGCTTGTAGTCCCACCCTTCTCGTACCTTCCTGGTCACAAAAGTATGTCTCAAGTCATGGAAGTGAAACCCTTCTAGTCTCGCCTTGCGGCATGCGGTCGCCCATGAGCGTTTCCAGCCTTGGCGCTGTAGGGAGGAACCTTGTCACGTGAAGACATGGCCACCGAGCGGCATAATTTTTCGCTCTCTTTGCGCTTTGCGGATCTCATCAAGGGCTTCTTGTAGGAGAGGGGAAATAGGAATCGCGCGCTTTTCGTTCGTCTTGGTGTCTATCGCCGCCAGACGGAGAAAGCCTGTCTTCGTGTCTACCTTATCCCAGGTCAAACCGATGATCTCTCCTGCTCTCATTCCTGTCTCATAGGCGCAGATGATCAGATAGCGCAGATGAGGGGCCGCAACCGACAATAACCGCTGGTATTCTTCCTCCGTGAGTGCTCGATCTCTGGCGTTGTTTTCCTTGTAGAGTTTGACGAGAGGGGAAGCTTCGATCACCCCTTCCTCAACAGCTAATTTGAGGATATGGCGAAGGCAGCCCAACTCTCGGTTACAGTACGCATCGCTCACCGGATCGCCGCGCCAGGTCAAGCGATTCTTCCGTAGCTGTTTGAACTCTTCTACCTTCGTTCGAGTAATTTGGGACAAGAGCATATTGCCGAAGCGCTCACGCAAGACCGCTACCATCCGTTCGTCTTCAGCGAGAGATTTCTTCTTTATCGCGTGTTTCTTCAAGTAGATCTCTGCCCATGTGGCAAACGTCATGCCTTTGACTTTTGCTAAGTCGAAGTCCTCCTTCAGTGCGTTACCGTGCTCATACTCTGCCCGCTTTGCGCGGGCTGTCTTCAGATTGTTCCCTGCTGGCCACACCCGCCGCACGCCTTTCCAATCTTTCAAACGGACATAGTACGAGCGGGACCATTCCCCCGTGGCGGTTTGGTGCTTGCGTTCGTAGAGATGTTTTTCAATACGGTGTTCGTGCATGCTTACTCCTCCTTCCTCACGTGCATGATGTGTTTAGGTTCGATGGTCATCTGTTCTTTCTCCTTTCTTCGCTGGGATGTGGTGCGTTGCCTTGTTCGTATCATTTGCAGGGCAGGAAAGGCGGGGATGAACCCCCATAAGCGTTAACTTAAGCCCTTGTGAGAGGGGACTGTTCGCGATAGGGCCCCAGAGATGAGCAACGAGACAATTGGCGAACAGAG
>JAYVFX010000839.1:0-6028 GCA_043772795.1 Deltaproteobacteria bacterium | reverse complement strand
TTCATTGCGGGCGATATCCATGACCTCGACGACGCGGCCATGCTGGACTTCTTTGTCAGCTCGTAGCACTAACATCACTTCTGTTCCCTGACTTTTCTCTTCTTGCATCCGGGTCTTGAGCTGATCAAGCGACACTGGCGTGTCGTTGAGAAACAGGCCGCCGTCTTTGGTCAAACTCACAGACAGACTTTTCTTCTCAACCAACGGTACGGCAGAAGTCGCTTTGGGCAGACTCACATCAACGTGACCTTCGTTCGACTTATTAAACGTCGCGAGAAAACTAAAAGTGATAAAAAAGAAGATAAACATATTCATGATGATGTCGGTGATTGCGACCGACTCCATACTGAACAAGATCTTACTCTGTCGCTTAAAGCGCATGACGGATCGGCTCCTTGACATTCATGTCTGTGACCAAATCAACAAACTCTTCCGTCCGCTCTTCGGTCAGCCGCGTAAGCTGACCGACTTTCGTAACTAAATGGTTGTAAATCAGATAATAAGGAATGGCGACAATCAGCCCTCCGGCCGTAGTGATCATTGCCTCATAGATACCACCAGCTAGTAGATTGATGGTAATACGATCACCCATGGTTTCCCAATTCATAAACGCCTTGATGAGGCCAACGATAGTGCCGAGAAAACCCAGCATCGGTTCAACGCCGATGATGGTAGCAAGCGCACCCATATACGATTCCAAGTCTGCAACGACATCACCTCCCAGTCGTTCCAGTCGTCGCGTTAGGTCAGCCCGTTCTTGTCTACGATGGACAAGAACGCTCTCAAACACACGCCCCAATGAAGTTGCATCCTCACGACTGGCCTGTAACGCTGCTGAGAGGTTACCGTCTTGTACCAAGGCGTACAATTTTGTGGTCAGTTTGTTAAACCGTGCACGGAAACGCCAGAGTTCCCACCACTTGGCAAGAATAATAGTGAGCGCGACAACAGACAAGGCAATGATAGGAATCATCACCGGCCCACCTTTGACAATGAAAAACCACAAGCCTCCAGAGATAGGTTCGGTTGACATGAGGGCTATATCTATAGGAGTTGATGGAACAGGGGAAGGTCTCCCAATAGGGAAAATGCGGAATGATGAACACGGAATGATGAATTTGAAAAAAGAAACTTTCCTCTTTATTCAGCGTTCATCATTCCGCGTTCTGCGTTTTTTTTGCGTTATTTCCTACAACTCTGTACCGATAAATCTTGAATCCGTTTTCTCAAGCTCAAGTCCGGCAGCTGGCTGATTCTCACAAACGCTTCACTGATAGTTTTGCATGCTTGCTCTTTATTGCCTTGCTTACTTTGGAGTTGCGCAATACCATAGGTCCCACGGAACCAAGCAGGTTCATTGGGTTTCGTCTCTTTCAGCAAATCATTCCACAAAGCAAACGATTGGTTCGTGTCTCCCTTGACGTCAGCAATCTGCGCTAATCCCGCCAGCGCAGCAAGCGAGAACTTACCAGTTCGTAGCTCTTGATAGATCTGCGCAGCTTTATCGTAATCTTTGATGTCAAGGTAAAGTTGCGCCAGGTCATATTTGAACTGCTCTGGCGATTCCTCTGGCCCAAAGGCATCGCCACGCTTGAGGCGCTCGGCATTGAGTCGAGCTAAGATGCGTTTAGCGATAATAAGGTTCTCTTTGTCTTTGTCACCGCCTTTATCCAAACGCTTTATATCTAAGGCCAACACCTGGTTCAGTCCTTTTAATAACTCCTTTTGTTGTTCGCCTTTGTAGGTGGCCAGGATGCGATCTGTTTCTTTCTCTAGCTCGCCATAGCGTCCAGTCTTTTGCAGCACGATCAAACGTGTACGTGCAACCGACTCGAAGGCATCCTTCTGTTCAGGATACTTCTTCTCAAAGTCTTGTAACAGCGAGACAAGCGCCGTCGCGTTCGCATCCATATCTTTGCCGAGGTAGACCGCATTCATGAATGTCGCTCGTCCACGCCAGTCTTTCAATTCTTTCGAGATCGATTGCGCTTGAGCTGGGTTTTGATCGAGCACGGCGAGATTCTTCCAGAACGATTGTAAGCTTGCGCCAGTCCGGGCCCGTAAATCTTTCTCCGCAATGGGAGACGGCTTCTTCTCATCCAGCGCTTCTTGCAGCGCGGAATAACTTTGTAAGGTCGCGTAGTCTGCCCGCACCCGGAACGGGACGTCGCCTGTCACTTTCTGATAGTAGTCCGCCGCACCCAGGTAGTTCGCCTTGCTTTGCTCGTACTCACCAAGGCGAAAGTACGCCTCGAAGATTGACTTGTGTGTAGGGTAGCGACGGATAAAGTCTTTCGTCGTTGTCACGTACAGTTTTGTATTCTCATCCGTCGGTGGTTTGCTGCTCGAATAGATTTTCTCGGCAGCCTTAAAACGCAGATACCCGGCGTCGGCACCATAGCGAGCCGGGGCACCATCATTACCGAAAAATTCATCAATACGCTCAATCGCCTGGCGATACTCTCCTTGCTGGAAGAGCCCCGTACTTAAAAAATAGAGAGCATCGCGGCGATGGCCTTTCGCACGTGGGTCATCCGACGCTACGACTTCCTTGAGCAGGGGAACGGCTGCGGAGTAGTTCTGCGCGCGAAGCAGCTCGGTCGCTTCTTTCCATTGTGGAAACGGATTGCGGTCCTCTTCCAGCATGGCAGACTCTTCTGGAGTCAACTCTTCTTTGATCAATGCATCTGCAGGGCCTTTCAACTTGTTACTTTTTTTCTTTGCTTCTTCAGTATAGGCCAGTGCCTCTAAGAGGGTTTTCTCACGCGCCGCCCAAGTTTCTTTGCGGCGACGTTCAAACAGACTCTTAGCCTTGTCTAAGTAAGCTTTGGCAATCTCCTCCGGTGATGGCGGCGCTGGTGTCTTATCCTCATCGTCATCTTTCTGATTCCCTCCGCGCACTTTTCTGGCCTTGGCGTCAGCAAGACTCGTACGCACCTTACGTCCCATGTCATCAGGCACATCTGGCTCTTGGAGAATCAGCTCAAAATCCCGGATCGCCCAATCGAACTGACGCAGCTCTTTCTCTGCCAGTGCCCGACCAAAGAGGCTCTCACGCTTGAGTTGCGAGCCTTGCTTCCCGACAGCAAACTCAGAAAAACCATCAGCCGCCTTTTGTAGCATCTCTTTGCGTTTGCTTCCGTCAGCCACGAATGAACAAATGTAGTGTAACCAGTTGAGAAAATAGAGCGATTGCGACCCAACCAGTTGAGCGTCTTTCCATGGTCTCGTTTCATAGAGCGCTTCAAGGTCGCCATCACGATCCATCACGTCTTTACTCATCCGGTTGATGTCGGCAAAGGCGGCATTGTAAATGTCTTCGAGCGGGTCATTGAGGGTCTCGCAGAGGTCACGAACCGTCCCCCGTTGTGATTGCGCAGCGTTCGCCAAGTCGGATGCTCCGACAACTCCCAGAACCACGGGGCCGAGAATCTGAACTGCGTGTTGCTTGTCGCTAGTACTACCGTTTTTGAGCCCACGTACTTGCGCGCTGGCTTGGCGGGCTTGACCTAACAAACCCGCGACGGTTTCTGCGGTACTCGTCTGCGGAAACGAGACAATCCCCACTAGTGAACACAGAAAAGAAAAAATCACCAACAGTTGCACTTCGACACTCCTTGCCGAAACTCTGAGCTTTTCGTACGCTCTTCCTGGAAGACTAAACCAGAATGCATGATATTCGTACCCTTTTCGATGCGACCACCCGGCCATGTCACCCTGAGTGAAACGAAGAATCTCCCTGAGAGACCCTTCGTTTCACTCAGGGTGACAATTTCTGGAGGACTGTTCTCATGTCGTGTTCCTACCTGGCTTCGGCACTTCTCAACGGTGGGGCAGCTCCCGCTCTCATTGTCCAAGCATTTTCCGCGTTGGTTTCTCCTACTCCAAATCCCGTAACCACTTCGCCATCTCGCTTTGCCAACGTGAGCCAAAAGTCATCACGATAATCTGCTTCGTCAACGCTTTATCATCGGTCAGTGGGATAAACTCCCCACCGCCCGCTTTGGCAATTGACGACATGGTGTTGCGGAACTCCTGGTAAAACCCTGGCAGAGGACTGAGCTTAAATTCCTTCCCATTGAGCTGAGGACTGGTCTTATAGATGGCGCGTTCAAAATCTTCATGCATCTTCTCGGCCATATCCAGCACGCTCACCATCCCGCCTTGGGCTTGAAAATTTTGCGCTAAGCCAAGCACATTGCTCACAGTCTCTGGGTGTGGAGGTGAGCCAGCTACAAGCACAATAACGCGCTTCGAATTTTTCCGCCATTTGAGATCGTTGACTGCCGCTTCGAGTCCGTCGAACACCGCTTCTGGCCAATCGCCACCGCCTCCGGCTTGCAGGTTGGAGACAAAATCTTGCAACTTGCTGGTTGAAAAGCTGAGATCCACCCACTTGGTGACGTATTCTTCACCCTTGTCACGATACGCGACAATACCAATCCGTGTGGTTGGGACCATCTTGTGCAATGAAGCAATCAACTTTAACAAGCGCGATTTGAGCGAATCGGCCACGAACTGCATACTATCGGTTGCGTCAATCACCAGCGCGACATCAAGCCCGACTTTACGTAAGCCACCGACGTAATCACCCCCCTCACCTCCAAGGCCGCCAATCGCACCACCGATTGCACCAATCGCATTGAGGTTAGAAAGTTGCCCGATACCATCGCGCCCATTGGAGTTGTTCACTTGGATAACCCCAGGACCGAGCCCTTCAATCACTGGGAGTGAACGTGTGGTAGGAGGCGGAGGAGCAACAGGAATGACGGGGGCACGGACGGCTTGGACGTTGCCCACTTCCGGTGGCGGTCCAGCCGGAGTCGAGGCTTTCTTGGGAGCAAGCTGTTCCATCGTCAACACGCCAGGCAGGTCTTTGAGGGAAGGCTCACCTTCCCAATCTTCAGGCTTCTTGTCCTCTGCCTGCGCTTTCTTCATCCGTTCCTGTTCTTCGAGCGAAGGTGCTAAGTCCTGGACTTTTGCCAGTTTGACCAGTTCCTGCCGCTTGTGTGCGATCGTCATCGAGATCGTCGCGAACAGCCCGAGGAGCAATACATGGGCAACGGCAGAAATGGCAAACCAGCGGGCATTCTTGCCGACCCGCTGCCCACGATAGAGCCAGAGGTCCTCTTGCAACTCTCGCTCGACAGAAATTGGGGGCGGTGAGTTTTTGTGTTCTTCAGCCATAAATCACCTGTTTGTGTCTACCGACATAGGGCCATCAACTGCCTTTTTTGTCAGACGCAACCGCAATAGTTTTCGCACCGGCCCTTTGTGCGATCGCGAGAATCTGTACCGCATCTCCCATCAGCACTTCCTTATCTCCTTCTAACACCACCGGGATGTCTGGTTGCGCTAAGACCAACGGACGCAGGAACCCTTCCAGGTCAGCCAACGAGACGGGCGTGTTATTAATGAATACTTCTTTTTTGGGCGTGACGGTTATCACAATCTGTCGTGGCTCGGATTTCGTTTCTTCCACCTCCGGCAGATTGATGTTTGCCCCGGACTGCACCATCGCCACGCTCGTCACCATGAAAATAATCAACAGTACCAGAAAGATATCGGTCAGCGGCGTGATGTTAATCTCAGCCATGATGGACGAGCTGCTGCCTTTTTTCTTGCGTGGACTAGACAGTCCCATGAGCTTTCCTCCCGATGCGAATCGCCTCGAGTATGCGGTCAGAAGCGATGGTCATCGCCGACTCAATGCGCTCAAGTTTGGTCTGAAAGTAGTTGTAGAAAATGACTGCGATGATCGCGACAGCCAAGCCCAGTGCGGTGGCAATCAAGGCTTCAGAAATACCACCAGCGACCACAGTGAAACCGCCGCTACCAGTCACTGACATATTGTGGAAGGATTTAATGATACCGATGACGGTTCCCAAAAGTCCAATGAACGGAGCGCTGACAGCGACCGTACCGAGAATCCAAATCGCCCCTTTGAGGGAATCGACTTCCTCAAATCGCCGGTCTTCAACCACTTCAGAGAGATACTCAAGCGATTCTCCGTCTTGCTGAGAAATGA
>JAYVFX010000838.1:0-5119 GCA_043772795.1 Deltaproteobacteria bacterium | reverse complement strand
CCCGCAGCAGGCGATACAACGAGTTCGGACGCCCGCCACGTTATGCCGTCGTCCTCCATGGCGATTGGATCAACAGCTCCCATTATATCGCCCGGATGCTGCAAAAGGTATTTTTCTATGGTCACACCAAGTCCTGTTACTTGGCGTTGCTGGCTCGGTGTCTTGGCCGTTGTACTGTATGGAAAGGGCCGTTTGAAATTGCAGAAATGAAAGCGTACCAATTGCGTGCGTGTGGCCCCGATCCCCGGCGCGTCGCCGCAGGGGCGAAATCATTAGAAGTGACTATTGAACCGCTGCGGCGAGGTCGACCCTAGGGAGTCAGAGTAGCAATACTGTTCGGCACAAATTTTGGCGTTGGGCTACGTAATTCCCTATTGGTCAAAGTAGATATGCGGTGGGTGCCTACCGGACTGCTCCTGTGTTATCTCGGGAGCTATACCGCTCTTCGTACTGCCCATACTGAGATCTGGGAGAGGGACAAGCGACCGTACGTCATTTTTCCGCTTGAGTGTTAGGGGGGGTACTATCTGTACCGTCCCTTGACATATGCGGATTCACTGCTGACGGGAATGCAGTTTCATCTTGGGCTACACACTGAGGGGAAAAACCCCTCGAGTGGGTCGCTATTCACAGGACAGGCGTTCTTCCCTCGACCTGCTTAATTCCCCCGCAGTTTTTCCTCAGTCTTATCTGTCATCTCTTTTGTCGCATCACCAGCAGACTTGGCGGCATTGCCAACTGCTTGGGCGGCATCGCCCACCTTATCCACTGCGGCAGCAGCTATGTCTTTTGCGGCTTGTTTTGCAACATTAGCAGCGTTGTCGAGGTGCTGCTTTGTTGCATCAACCGCACCCTCAACTGTTTGTGGTGCAGCTTGAGAGGCCTTTGCCGCTGCGTCCTTTGCAGCCGCTGCTGTGTCTCCGGCGGCTTGTTTTGCCGTATCCATCGCCTGGCTCGCTTTGTTGTTGGCGGCGGCGGCTTTTTCCTTTGCGGCATCAAGCATGCCGTTCCCTGCAGGTGCATTCGACTGGTCATTGGTGCATCCATGGAGGCTAGTGAGTGCCAGCCCACTTGCGACGATGGCTACAAACGTAAACCGTGTCAGACTTCTCTGTTTCATCGTGGTCTCCTTTCGCTTTGCAATGTCCCTCTGCTTGCGAGATTTGCCCGTTTCTCCCGTACCTCTTGTCTTAAACCCTCTCTGGTGCTGGTGCAAGTAAAAAATTATGCGTCCCGCCGGGCAACGACCACAGCCGCACGCCTTTCTCAACAACTTGCGTGAACAGAGGACGGAGGTCTTACTATTTATCCGTGCCGATGATCTGCTCGCCACGATAACTTTTGGCAAGAATTTCGATCGGATTCAACGGTTTGCGTCCGGTTCCTTGTTGAATCTGGAGGGCTGCCATCGGACAATCTGAGCAGGTCACATCAGGTTCGGCATTGGTGATGTCGCGGAAGGCTTTTCCTCCCCACTTCAGTGACGCCGCAAAGTTCTCTTTCTTCATGGCCCAAGTACCGTCATGTCCAGAGCAGGCTTCGATTACTTCTACTTTGGTGTTAGGGAGAAGCGATAGCACGTCACGAGTCTTATAGCCGATATTCTGCGCCCGTAAATGACACGGCATGTGATATGCCACTTTGCCGGCACCCGTCTTGAAGTCGCGATTGAGTTTTCCTTGGCTTGCCAGCGACGCGAGAAATTCTGCTGGGTCGGTTGTTTTCTTTGCCACGGCTTTAGCGTCCTCAGTTCCCAAGAGGCGAGGGTACTCTATGCGCAACATTTGGGAGCAGGTGGGATTCGTCGCCACAATCGTGCGGCCGTCATTCACGTGAGGCAAAAGCGAGGCCACGTTTTTGCGCGCCGCGGCGATCGCACCGTCCATATCGCCGTTATGCCACAACGGCATCCCGCAGCATTGCTCGTACGCGAAAGCCACGTCGATCTTATTGCGCGCCATCACTTCTAGTGTATCCATTCCCAGTCCCGGTGCGTTGTAATTCACAAAACAGGTGGAGAAGAACGCAATCTTAGCGACAGGCTCTCCCTCTGGATTTTTCCACGATGCGCGAAACCGTTCCGCAAAGGTCTTCCAGTGAAACGGAGGGAGCTTTTTATCTTTGTGAATACCCAGCGCTCCTTGCATGAAGAGCCGATGGACTTTGTTTTCATTCGCCCAGTTGGCAATTGGGGCAGTCCAACGCGCGAATTTTCCGATCAAGTCAGGATTGCCGAGCATGCGATCTTGTAAGGAAACCCCATGCTTCTTGACCTCAATGGCTTTCGCCCGGGCGATCAGGCGCGGAAAATCTATCGCCCATTCATGGTTGCTGCTTGGCGTGTACGGGCAGTTAATCTCACACAGTTTGCACTGAAAGCAGAGATCGACGACTGTTTTGACATCGTCGGCTTTGAACTTCTTGATATCGACCTCGGCGTATTTTTCGTCGGTACAGTACGTATCAACCGCATCAAAGAGCTTGGGGAAACTACCGCAGAATTTGTTACACAAACGACAGTCTGAACAGAGGTTAAAGATACGTTCCACTTCCGAACGTAGGTCTTTTTCGTCCCAATAACGGGCATCAATGGGATCATAAGCCGGAACGTGCGTCATTCGATATTTCCTTTCTTGCGTCAGCAGTCCTTGGTGGTCTAGTCCTGCAATATCCTTGTCGCTGCTGTTCGCGATCGGTCTTGTCTTCGTAACGAGAGAACCTATCTATTGGCAACCCCCTCGTCGGGAAAATCTCCAATGAATAATTGGGGCTGCACGATCGTCAATCCTCAGACTCCTTCGTTGTTTGCCTGTCATCGTATACAATTCTCCGTAAGACCTCTGTGCGACGATACAGAGTAAGGACTGCTGACTTATGAAAAAACTCTCTGTCCTCACTTTTACTCTTGCCATAGTCATCACAATGAGTGTGGTATCTTCGGTAACAGCGCAAACTCAAGAGAAGGTCCGGTATGAAATCGTTGTGACGAATCTGACGCGCGGACAGCGCTTCACTCCACCCTTTGTGGTGACCCATAAACCGGGCCTGCGACTGTTTACCCTGGGTGAACCAGTCAGCCCACAATTGGCGGCTTTCGTTGAAGATGCCAGCCCAAACGCACTCGGAACCTTACTCGCAGGCCGGCTGGAAGTGAAAGAGGTTATTACCACAGCCCTTCCACTCGCGAACTCGCTCATTGAGCCGGGAAAGTCTAGCACGGTGACGGTTGAGACGAATACCGTGTTTAGTCAGATCAGCCTCATCGCTTCATTGATACCGACGAACGATGCTTTCATTGCGATGAATGGGATCACCGGACCAAAAGGCGACAGTGTCCTCTCGCTCTTTGTTCCTGCATACGACGCTGGAAGTGAGGGGAATGATGAATTATGTGCGTCGATCTTTGGTCCGTCCCTCGCTGAGTGTGGTGGTGCCGGAGGTGGTGGCCATCCCGGTGGAGGCGAAGGGTTTGTTCACATCCATAACGGCATTCACGGTGTCGGAGATCTCAATGCTGCCTTGCGCGATTGGGGTAACCCCGTGGCGCGGATTCTCATTCGCCGCGTGGGAACAACCGGAAAAGTTGCTGCGGGGGTAGATCTCTAGCCCGAGATAGTGAATACAAAGGGAAAACTGAATTGTCTGTGAGATGAAGATTTCTGACGCTTCTCCCCCCAGCGCCCTGATTGAAGATTCTGCCCGCTCATACCGTTCTTCGCGGCCTTCCTCCGAGCTAGACTTTTTCACCAATCGCCTCATCCACGACGATAATCTTCCTGCTTTGCAAGCTCTCTCTGCGGAGTTTACCGGGAAGGTCAAATGTATCTATATCGATCCACCGTATAACACCGGCAACACTTTTCTCCACTATTGCGATGGTCTCCAGCATGAACGATGGCTGGAAATGATGCGGCCGCGTCTTATACTGCTGTGGGCATTCTTACGTGACGACGGATTTCTTACGGTTCAAATTGATGACAACGAGTTTGCCCGTCTCTATCTTCTCATGGCGGAAATTTGTCAGGAGCGAAATCTGAAAGTCATTGTCGTCAAGATGGCTGAACCCACTGGAGTGAAAATGTCACAAGTAATGAGAAACGGCGGCATTGCTCGCCTCAAAGAATATCTGATCCTCGCTGGTAAATCGGGTATCCGCGGTTTACAGCTTGAACGAATTGCCAAAAGCGCTTGGGACAAAGAGTATCGTACCGTGATAGATAACGTCAGCCGCGCTGAAATGACGCAGCTCAAGGGGATTATTGCCAACAAGAAGCGAACGGCGGTCGAGATACAACGGGCAAACACGATCAGTGCGAAGTTTGTTTTCATGACTGTAGAAAAAATGTATCACCGTGAGCAGACTGGCTCTCTATCCGATACCTGGCTGCAGGAAAACGCCTGGCACATTGTGCGGACCTGCGCGACTACAACCGTCGCCAAGCGCTTGGCTGATCAAAAGCGGGCATTGCTCAAGCCTTACGCGGCTGCGTTTACGATTGAGACGCCACAGCACAATTTGTACATCATAAAGCGTGACTACAATGTGCAAATGGCGCAACCACGCATGCGGCTCCTTTTTGCTGATGACTATTTGACCGTACATCCCGGTGACTTCTGGCCCGACATCAAAACCACTGGACTTGGGGACGAAGGTGGTGTGGATTTTACCAACGGCAAGAAGCCAGAAGCCTTATTGAAACGGATCATCGGCATGACAAGCCAACCTGGGGATTGGGTACTCGACGCGTTCGCTGGTTCTGGAACAACCGGTGCAGTTGCTCACAAGATGAGACGGCAGTGGATTATGATTGAGTCCGGCGTCCATTGTCATACCCATATCATTCCCCGTCTCAGTCGTGTGGTTGACGGAGTAGATCATGGAGCAGTGAGTGAGTCCGTCGGGTGGCAAGGTGGGGGAGGGTGGCGGTACTTTCACACTGGTTCCTAACCACCCCTCCACTGAGGTGGCCTCTTCTCAAGAAACGCCCGTAGCCCTAGTGGCATCAAAGTAAAGGAAGGGGTTGGCGGAGGAGATCGCTAGCAAGATGGCTGACGGTGACTTTTTTCCGTCGGGCCTTGGCTTGCAGGGCCTTAACAATATCCGCCTCAACTTCAATTT
>JAYVFX010000837.1:0-6415 GCA_043772795.1 Deltaproteobacteria bacterium | reverse complement strand
AATGGGAGTGTGAGAACTTGAAGGAAAGGGATTTGTTATCTTCGGAAGTCTCCCCGGAACAGCCTTGCGATGCTTTCTTGCGTGAGACCCCAGACGATTTTGCAATTGTCGCATTGGAGGCAGAAGAGTTTTCCTCTCGACAATTACGACAGTATATTATTGATCTTCGTAGAAAAGGACTGAGTACGACGGTTTATCAAGTCGATCTGTACCTAAAAGGATCTCTTCCTATTGCTACACTTGCGATGACGCTCCTTGGTCTCTCGTTAGCTATCCCTGGGGCTAAACAGCTAACCATTGCGAATTCTCTAGGGTTTGCGCTTGTAGTGGGATTTGGGTACTGGGTGTTGCTCGCACTTTCAGTTTCCCTCGGCCATAGTGGAGCATTATCACCTTTCCTCTCGGCTTGGATTGCGAACAGTGCAACTTGTCTTGTAGGAGTCTTCTTTCTCCTTGACGTAGATTAGCACCTTCATAAAGAAGTCTACCGCTTTGAGTATTGCGGGCGTTTTCTTGCTTTATGTCTCCCGTACTTTTTACGCTCAACTTCGCGTGAATCTCGCGTGATATAGCCTGCCTTCTTTAACGCGGGGCGGAAATCTTGATTAACCTTCAGCAGCGCTCGCGTCACTCCATGACGGATGGCACTTGCTTGGGCGGAGTTTCCTCCCCCCTGCACATTCGCAATTAAGTCATACTGCCCTTCAGTTTGTGTCACCGCAAATGGCTGTTGGACAACCATTTGCGCTGTTTCTCTGCCAAAATAAGAAGAGAGGGTTTGTCGGTTGACTGTATAGGTTCCGCTTCCATTAAAGAGGCGTACCCGCGCAACAGCCGTTTTTCGCTTCCCAGTTCCCCAGTATTCCATCTTCCGTTCAGCCATACCCTACCCTTCGAAGCTCAGTGCTATTGGTTGCTGAGCATGGTGCGGGTGTTCCGCATCAGCATACACTTTTAGTTTTGTTGCCATGCTCCGTCCAAGGCGGTTTTTGGGCAACATCCCCTCGACTGCCAATCGCATTATCTCCTCAGGCTTCGAGGCAAGCATCTGACCAGCAGATGTTGAACGAATACCACCAGGATACCCAGTGTGCCGGTAGTAGATCTTATCTTGCAGCTTGTTGCCTGAGAATCGCACATGGCGAGCGTTAATAACAACGACAAAGTCTCCACAATCAAGGTGTGGAGAAAATGCGGGGTTGTTCTTTCCCCTGAGGGTAGAAGCGATCACGCTTGCGAGCCGCCCCACGGTCTTGTCAGTTGCATCGACGATGTGCCATCGCCGGGCACCGAGCAAGGTTGCTCTTGAGATTGTTTTGGTCTCCTTCTTCATTTCATCACTCTCTGTTCCTCTATCGAAAGGGAGGCGGGGCCGACGAGACTTGAACTCGCGACCTCCGGCTTGACAGGCCGGCGTTCTAACCAGCTGAACTACGACCCCACCATGGGCGGTATCCGGTTCGAACGGATGGCCCCCGGCTTGTAAGGCCGATGCTCTTCCGCTGAGCTAACCGCCCTTGAGCAAAGACTAGACAGGAGATCGACGGGGGCATGCATTCTTTCTTCGCGACTGGAGGCGAGAGCAGTAGCACTCAAAAAATCTCCCGTCAATCCCCTACCCTAGTGGGTTACGATTTCTGTAGTAGCGGGTGGAGGGACCGTTGGTTCAGGAGGATATATCGATTGAGCAAGATTAGTATCTCTGCGTACCAGAAAATTATCCGGGTCAACAAGGATAAGGGCTTTACGTAATACTTCATCCAGATTAGACACAGATTCTACTTGTATCGCTTTGAGAACTTCAGCTGGCACGTCCTGCAGGTCTTTTACATTCTCTTCTGGGAAAAGCACCTTCTTTATACCGGCACGATGGGCTGCTAATATCTTCTCTTTTAACCCCCCAATAGGAAGTACTCTTCCACGGAGAGTAATCTCCCCAGTCATCGCAATATCATGGCGTACTAAAGTGCGAGTCAGCGCTGACACTAGAGAGGTAGCTATGGTCACGCCAGCAGACGGGCCATCCTTTGGAATTGCGCCTTCGGGGATATGGAGGTGAATGTCGATTTTCTGGTAAAAATCTTTTTCTAAGCCTAGTTCTTCGGCCCGAGAACGGACGTAACTCATGGCCGCTTGCGCTGATTCCTGCATCACTTCGCCAATCTTGCCAGTAACCGTAAGTTTCCCTTTTCCAGGCACGACCGTAACTTCTGTGGCAAGAATTTCTCCACCCATGTCCGTCCACGCAAGACCAGTAACGACTCCGATTTTGTCTTCTTGTTCAGCTTTACTGACACGAAATTTCGTTGGGCCAAGATACTTAGCAAGATTCTTCGTTGTCAGACGTGCACGTGTATTGCGATCCTTCTTCACAACTTCAACTGCAACTTTTCGACACAGTGTCCCAATCTCTCTTTCAAGATTTCGCACTCCGGATTCTCTTGTATATGAACGAATGACAGAGAGAAAGACACTATCTGGGCAGTCAATATTCTGTTCCGTAAGTCCGTTAGCATCTCTTTGTTTCTTGAAGAGATACTTTTTCGCGATATGGAGTTTCTCCCACTCTGTATATCCAGGAATGCGAATGATCTCCATACGATCCTGTAAGGGCCGTGGAATGCGCTCTAACGTATTGGCTGTACAAATGAACATTACTTTTGACAAATCGTAATCAACATCAAGGTAGTGATCGTTGAAAGCTATGTTTTGCTCCGGATCAAGGACCTCCATCAGTGCGGCAGATGGATCTCCACGAAAATCTGTGGACATCTTATCTACTTCATCAAGGAGGAAGACTGGATTCCCAGACCCGGCTTTCTTCATGCCATGAATAACTTTTCCTGGCATAGCACCGATGTAGGTCCGCCGATGCCCGCGAATCTCGGCTTCATCACGCACCCCACCAAGGGAGACACGAACGAATTTCCTTCCGGTGGCTCGCGCAATGGATTTGCCAAGCGACGTTTTTCCAACCCCTGGAGGTCCAACGAAACAAAGGATCGGTCCACGTAGCTGTCCTACCAAACTTTGGACGGCGAGATATTCAAGAATTCTCTCTTTTACTTTTTCGAGGCCATAGTGGTCTTCATCAAGGACTTTTTCAGCGTCCTGGATATCAAGTCTATCCTCGGTATATTCGTACCACGGCAGTATGAGAAGTGAGTCAATATAGTTGCGGACCACGGTCGCCTCGGCGGACATAGGCGACATCATTTTTAACTTTTTCAGCTCTTTCTCGACCTTCTCTCGAGCCTCGGCGGACATCTTTTTTTGGTGAATCTTTTCTTCTAGTTCCTGAATCTCATTTTTAAATTCATCTTTTTCACCAAGCTCTTTCTGAATCGCTCGCATTTGCTCGTTGAGATAGTATTCCTTCTGCGACTTCTCCATCTGCTTTTTGACTCGACTACGGATCCGTCGCTCAACTTCAAGAATCTCGGTCTCTGATCGCATGTGACCAAGAACTTTTTCGAGTCGCTCTGCTGGATCGATCGTCTCTAAAAGAATTTGTTTATCTTCAAGCTTAACGCCAAGGTGCGCAATTATTGTGTCAGCGAGACGGGAGGCGTCGTCAATCGCGGCAACCGACATGATCATTTCCGGGGGGATCTTCTTGTTGAGCCGCACGTAGTTTTCGAATGTCGTGTTCACCGTACGTGTCAGGGAATCAATATCGAATCCACGATCGTGTGCTTCTTCAATCTCTTCAGCCTCGATCCAAAAGAGATCTTGTTGATCGACATGACGAAGAATCCTTCCCCGCTTTTTTCCCTCGACTAACACCTTGACGGTGCCATCCGGCAGTCGCAACAGTTGCACGACATTGCCAATCGTGCCGACTTGGTACATGTCTTCTGCGACTGGGTCGTTGACTTTGGCGTCTTTCTGAGTGGCCAGAAAAATCAGCCGTTTGTTGGCAACAGCCTCCTCAAGGGCTTTGATGGACTTCTGACGACCAACAAAGAGAGGAACAACCATATGCGGGAAGACAATAATATCTCGTAACGGTAAAAGTGGCAGACGCACACTTCCTCCTCTTTCGCGGGAATCTTTTTTATCATTGCGGAAAAGCACAACTATTTCCTCTGCACAGTATTGAAGCTTTATCTACGCACTCTCTGCGGCGGCTTTCTGATAAACTAATTTTGGTTCAACATTCTTCGTCACAACTTCTTCATAGATGTACACCTCTCTAAGATTTGGTTGAGAGGGGATGTCATACATAATATCCAGCATGATGTTTTCCATGATTGCCCGCAGTCCCCGAGCACCCGATTTACGCTTCAGTGCCTCCTTCGCAATGGCAACTAGTGACTTGTCATCAAAGCGAAGGTGTACGTTCTCCATATCGAAAAGTTTTTGATATTGTCGGACAAGAGCATTCTTAGGTTCTCGAAGAATGCGCACTAGTGCCTCCTCGTCGAGCTCTTCAAGCGTTGCCAGCACCGGAAGGCGTCCAATAAATTCGGGAATCATACCGAACTTCAGTAAGTCTTCAGGTTGCACCTTAGAGAGAAGAGCATTCTTTTCTTTCTTACGCTCCTCTTCACTTCTCACTTCAGAATGAAATCCAATGGTCTTTCCAGACCCGGCGCGCTTGCTAACAATATCCTCTAACCCAACAAACGCCCCGCCACAGATGAACAATATATTCGTGGTATCGACTTGCACGAATTCTTGTTGCGGGTGTTTACGTCCGCCTTTCGGTGGTACACTCGCCACTGTCCCTTCGATAATCTTCAACAGTGCCTGCTGCACCCCCTCACCAGAGACGTCACGCGTAATCGAGGGGTTATCACCCTTACGGGCGATCTTATCAATCTCATCAATATAGACAATGCCTTTTTGACACTTCTCTACGTCGTAGTCGGCATTCTGCAATAAGCTCAATATGATGTTTTCGACATCTTCCCCGACGTATCCAGCTTCCGTCAGACTCGTTGCATCACCAATAGTGAATGGGACTTGCAGGAAGCGTGCGAGGGTCTGTGCGAGGAGCGTTTTCCCGGATCCTGTCGGACCTATGAGAAGGATGTTTGATTTCTGCAAGTCAACGTCGCTCGTCACCACTTGTGAATCGACTCGCTTGTAATGGTTATGCACAGCAACCGCGAGAGTTTTCTTTGCTCGCTCTTGGCCGATCACGTATTGGTCGAGCACGCGTTTGATTTCTGCGGGTTTCGGAACTGCAGACACGGAAGAGAAGGAATCTTCCTGGTCGCCCTCTTCAGCGATAATATCGTTGCATAGGTCTATACACTCATCACAGATGTATACCGTCGGGCCCGCAATGAGCTTGCGTACTTCGTCTTGGCTCTTTCCACAAAACGAGCAGACTAGGTTACCCGGACGATCATCCCCATGTCTCGCCATATCGGCTCCTCGTCATTTTTTTACTAAGCGGCTGGCAACCACTTCATCAATGATTCCGTATTCCTGCGCCTGCTTACTCGTCAGAAAAAGATCTCTATCGGTATCACGTTCAACTCGTTTAATATTCTGCCCTGTGTGTTTCGTCAAAATGTGATTCATTTGTTCCCGCAGACGTAGGATCTCTTTTGCCTGAATATCAATATCTGTTGCTTGCCCCTGAGCCCCTCCTAACGGTTGGTGAACCATAATGCGTGCATGTGGCAGCGCATATCGTTTCCCCTTCGCTCCTGCTGCCAGGAGCCACGCCGCCATACTTGCGGCTTGCCCAAGACATAGTGTGGAAACATCGGGCCTGATGTACTGCATCGTATCGTAAATAGCGAGGCCAGCGGTTATTGAGCCACCAGGCGAGTTGATATAAAAATGCACGTCCTTCTCAGGATCTTCAGCCTCAAGGAACAGCAGTTGGGCAGTGATGAGGTTCGCAACGTCATCAGTCACTGCAGATCCCAGAAACAGAATACGGTCTTTCAACAAACGAGAGAAGATATCATAGGCACGTTCTCCTCTTCCCGTTTGTTCAACAACGATAGGAACAAGGTTCATAAGTAGTATCTTGTTCGATCTTAGTCTTTTTCCTCCGCACCAGCAACGTCTCCTTCAACGACCGTTACCATGGCTTTTTCTACGACAAGCCGTAACGCTTTGTCGTGCAGCAGGCGATTACGTAACATCCGCTGGTTCTCTTCTCTCGCGTAGTACGTATCAGCTTGTGACTGTCGTTCAACGCCGACCGAAGCGATCACTTCGGCAATTTGCTGCTGCACTTCCTCGTCAGAAACACTCAGGTTCACTTGCTTCGCCAAAGCCTCAAGTAAGAAGACTGATTGTACTTGCTTACGCGCATGCGTCGTAAATTCTTCGCGTATATTCTCTGGCAACCCAGCGTCGCTTACCGAACCATCGGCATTTGGCCGCACAACTCCAGCCTCGACCAACATACGCCGCATCTGGTCTCGTACCAAACTTGGTGGGACCT
>JAYVFX010000836.1:0-3643 GCA_043772795.1 Deltaproteobacteria bacterium | reverse complement strand
CCAGGGATCTGAAGCACCACTGCTACATGACTCACAGACTGTTGACGGATTTCCGCTGGCAAATCAGTGACGGTGATCACCGGCCCCATAGCAAACACCACCGCACGCTCAATCGCATTTTGCAGTTCACGTACATTGCCAGGCCACGCATACGTGCGCAAACACTCCAACGCTGCTGGTTCGATGTCCATCGGTCGACGGTTCACCTCTAGACATGACTGCTCGATAAAATACCGAACCAGGGTCGGGATGTCCTCGCGTCGGTCACGGAGGGGCGGAAGGATAATCGAAGCGACATTGAGTCGATAGTAGAGATCCTCACGAAAAAGCCCTTTTTGCATCGCCTGGGGAAGATTACGATTGGTCGCGGCAAGAATACGCACGTCAACCCGAATATTCTTGATCCCCCCCACCCGTTGAAACTCCTTGTCTTGCAAGACTCGCAGCAGTTTCACTTGCAGGTTCAGTGCAAGGTCACCAATCTCGTCGAGAAAGATCGTGCCGCCATCAGCAAGTTCAAACTTGCCTTTCTTCTGCGCCACCGCACCGGTGAACGCGCCTTTCTCGTGACCAAACAGCTCACTTTCTAACAACTCCGCCGTCAGCGCGGTACAATTGACTGCGACAAACGGATGCTCTGCGCGCGGGCTCCAACGGTGGATCGCACGCGCGACCACCTCTTTGCCAGTGCCGCTCTCACCGAGGAGCAAGATAGTCGTTGATGCTCCAGTGGCAGTGCGCGCAAACCGTATGACTTCTTGCATGGCCAGGCTCGAACCCGTGACAAAGCGGTATCGCTCCTGTGCCTCTTCTTGAAATGCCGTGTTGGTGTTGTGGACTGTCGCAAACGCTTTCGCACGGGTGAGGGCAGTTGCTGCCAAGCCACCAAATGCCATGAGGAGTTGGAGATCTTCCGGCAGAAAGCCTGCCGGGATGGTGGTATTCATGGCTTCGATCACCCCAATAATGTGGTTGTGTTGTTTCAAGGGCGCACACAGGACAGACTTCGTCCTGAATCCAGTCTGCCGATCGACGCCTTGAAAAAACCGGCGATCGCGCGACACATCATTAGAGATGACGGGATCGCCGGTCTGGGCGACCCACCCGGCGATTCCCTGCCCCAGTGCAATACGAAACTCTTCGACATTTGCCCCACCAAGCGAAAAGGCAAAGGCTAACTGCTGCTTTCCCTCATCAATAATAAGGCCGATGCTACAGGCTTCCACCGTAAACAAGCGGATGGCCGACTCGATAATCACTCGCAGTAACTCATCTGAGTCGAGGGTCCCCATGAGTAACTGATTGATTTCAATCAAACTCGCAAGGCGCGTCCGCGTCCGTTCGAGGTCAGTTGACATATCAGCGTGATATATCATGTTGATACACAAGGCCAAGGGGAAATCCGGCAAAAAACACCAACGGACGAAAAAGGCACCAGAAAACTTTCTTTCTTGAGGCTTTCGTCCTGGCATGGTTCCTGCGCTCAAGTTGCGCGCGCAAGGGGAAGGCAATAAATAAGGAGGGACCTATGGATTCCGTTTATCGGCTTATTATTCACCGACCACGGCCTATCCTGACCGTCATCTTTCTCATCACCGTTTTCTTCACCTATCACGCGCGTCACATCAGTGTCGATAGTTCCGTCGCCAGTATCTTGCCGCAAGGCGATCCAGAGAAGCGTTACTACGACGAAGTCCGTCTACTCTTCGGGAGCGATGATGTCGCCATTGTCGGCCTTATCGCGGACAACATTTATACCCCGCAGGTACTCCACAAGATTCAGCATCTGACCGACGAGCTACGAAAAATTCCCGAGGTCAAAAGCGTTATGAGTCTCACGACCGCCCCAGACGTCGTGGCCAAGGTCACCGGTGCAGAGAACGATCTGATGGTGTCCGAGATACCTGCGACGCCGGCGGCATGGGAGGAGTTGAAGAAAAAACTCAATGCCAATCCGGTCTATCTGAAAAATCTTGTTTCAGCTGACGGCCAAGCAACAGCTTTCAGCATTACGTTTCTGGAAAGTATTAATGAAGATGAGTTTGTGCGACGTGGGGTAGACGACAAGATTCAGCTGCTCGTTGATCAGGAAAGTGGACCTGAGCGGCTGTATTACACGGGGCTGCCGCATTTTAAAGCCTATTCGGCGCGCACGATGCAGCGAGACTTGTTCACACTATTGCCGCTCGCCCTGCTAATCATCATGGGAGTGTTATTCGCCTGCTTCCGCTCAGGGCGTGGGGTGTTATTGCCCGTGCTGACTGTCCTCATCAGCCTCATCTGGACGTTAGGACTCATGGTGCTGTGCGGGAGCCGACTGAGTCTTGGCAGTGTCATGTTGCCACCCTTAGTGCTGGTGGTGGGCACTGCCTACTCTCTCCATGTGCTCGCCGAATATTATGAAGTAGCCACACCAGGCCGCCCCGTGTCTGAGGTGATTCTGGAAACCCTGCACAGCATTGCGCCGCCCGTGTTGATTGCCGCCTCCACCACGTTTCTTGGTTTTTTCTCACAGATAGTGAGTCAAATTACCAGCGTGCGCGAAATGGGTGTCTACTCTTCGGTAGGAATTGTTATTGCAGCTATTCTCTCCCTGGTGCTGTTGCCCGCAGTGCTCGTGCTCCTCCCCTTACCAGCACGACGGCAAGAAGCGTTCTCCCCTGGCCTCAACACTGCGCTGCAACGGCTGGTGCGGGCAGAAATGCGTCACCGCAAGGCGGTGATTATAGGTGCTACTATCATCGCGCTCCTTGCCGCGTGGCAGGTGCCTATGCTCCAGGTGGGCTCGAACTTTCTGTCTGCCTTCCGTCCGCAGCATCCCATCCGACAGGCTGCCGACGCTATCAGCCAGCACCTCGCGGGCGGGATGATGTTTTATGTCGTCATTGATAGTGTCGAGCCGGGTATCATGAAACAGTGGGATACCGTCAAACGACTCAAGGATTTCCAGACCTATCTTGATTCCTTACCCGGCGTCGATAAGACCATCTCGTTTGTCGACTTTTGTGAGATGGTCGACCGCGGCATGATGGAGATTCCGCCTGAAGAAGGCAGTGCACAACCCGCCCCGCCACAGCAAACATTTTGGGAAAATCCCGCCAAACTACCAGACGTTGTGCAGATGCTTTTCTTGTCCCCAACCACTGCTGCCAGTGTAGTGGATGGCAATTTCACCCGGACCAATATCCTGGTCCGCACGTCGCTCTCCCGCCCCGGCGATCTGGCGGCGCTGGCTGCCCAGATCATGACCTATGCGCAAGAACATTTTCCTGCGGCAGACTTCAGTGTGCACCCCACCGGCAACCTCATGTTGTACACACGCACAGCGAGTGGATTGGTAAGTGGCGAAGTCCAAAGCCTGGCGCTCACGGCTGGCGTGATTTTCGCCATCATGGTAGCGATGTTTCTTTCTCTCCGTGTCGGCGTGATCGCAATGATTCCTAACCTCTTCCCTATCCTCGTGCTCTTCGGACTGATGAGCGCGACGGGCGTCATTCTAAGCATCGCCACCAGTACCATCGCGTCTATCGCGCTGGGCTTGGCAGTCGATGACACCATTCACATCATGGCGCGGTTAAGCACGGAGATCCGCACGACTGCGAATCAAGAGGAAGCGCTGGTACAGTGTCTGAGCACGGTCGGA
>JAYVFX010000835.1:0-10135 GCA_043772795.1 Deltaproteobacteria bacterium | reverse complement strand
CGTGGGCCTGCAGAAATATTTGCGTTTTTTCTTAGGTCTATGGCTGTCGTTTACCGTGCTGACCCACCTTGGGTACCCCGTCAAATATGCAGATTTTTTCTTCTTCCCTGAGTGGAGTTTCTATTTTATCGCTGGCTGCGCTTTCTACCTTCAGCATCGTGCACAAACGCAAGGCCGCGTAGATCGATATGCCTGGATTCTCATTCTGGTCAGTTATCTGTGTGCAATTCACCAAGCCATAGATCTTTCGGACAACGTCGACAAGTTTAAGACCCCATTCAGCCCACTGATTGTTGGGTTGCTCGTAAGTGCGTTCTTTGGCATGTTTGCAGCCATATCTCTCGGTCTCACAAAGAACCTGCGCTTTCCGCACGCTATTCTGCTGGGATCGTTAACGTATCCACTGTATCTCATTCACCAGAATGTTGGGTACATGTTATTCACTTATTTTAACGGAACTGCACCTGATGTGATTCTTCTTATTGCGGTCGCGGGTGTAGTTTTGCTGGTGGCCTATGGAATTCATCAGTACGGTGAAAAAAAGGGGGCCCCACTAGTCCGAGACCAGACAGCGACACTGTTGGATTCTCTGGCGCGCTTACAACCTGGTGTCCGTAGTAGCACGCAGCAAGCCTGAGGAAGTTCGACAGTAGCGGAGGATGAGAAAAGCGACGTAGTGTTTCAATACCAATGTCTAAGACGCTATTGCTCGCATACGTGGCACTTCTGCATCTTGCGTTGGCGTTGTGCTTTGTCGAGGGTAGTAGCCTCTCTTGGTTACACAGGCATGTTCTTGGACATCAGCACCAGCGCGAAGAATTCACGGCATACTACAAAAAGATGTTGCAATATCACCTTCGCATGGACGGGAATGTCGCGGACGACAGTGTCATCTTCATTGGCGACAGTCTCACTCAGAGTTTGTGTGTTTCAGCGGTAGCAAACCCCGCAGTAAATTATGGGATCGGTCACGATACGACGGTTGGAGTCTTGGAGAGACTGCCGCAATACTCGTCTCTTGCCAGGGCCAGCGTGATAGTGATCGAAATCGGTACCAATGACATAACTCGGCGACGCGACGAAGAAACAATGGCCAATTTTGAACGCATTGGTCGTTCGCTTCCAGCCGGTATTCCAGCGGTATTCAGTGCGATTTTACCGGTAAACGACACTACGAGAGTTGATCTGCGTGGGAGAAACGCGCGCGCACGGGAACTGAATGCGTACCTCAGAAGATATTGTCAGTTGTCAGACCGCTTTGTCTTCGTAGACGCTGGTCCAGCGCTTATGGATCAGGATGGACGATTGTCAGCTCGATTCCACGATGGTGATGGTATTCACCTGAATGCTGACGGCAATGCGGTGTGGATCGCGGCACTGCGCAGGGGCATTGTGGAGGCCAAAGAGAAGGCCGCTAAACGCGGCGCTCTACCGATAGTACCCGTCGCTGGATGACGGGCCAGTTCGTGGAAACAGGGCCTGTGACCCGTCTCGATGGGAAAAATGCGCACATCTTCGTACAACAACTCGTAGGGAAAAATGAAGGATCACACATGAAAATCCAGCCGCACGACTTGGACAAAATCAGCTCCCTTACGCTGAAGTATTACAACCAGCATGCCGAGGATTTTCGCGATGGTACCCGCGATCACGACGTGAGTCAGAACATCGCTGCGCTCTTACGCCACATCGAAGGTGAGCCGCCGTTCACAATTCTCGATTTTGGCTGCGGACCGGGACGCGACCTCAAAGTATTCACGGGACTTGGCCACCTTGCCATCGGGTTGGATGGCGCCACGCACTTCGCCGCGATGGCACGGGTTGACACAGGGTGTGAGGTATGGCACCAGGATTTTCTCACGCTTGAGCTACCGGACAATCGTTTTGACGGCATATTCGCCAATGCCACGCTGTTTCATGTCCCAAGTATCGAGTTGCCGCGAGTGTTACGGCAATTGCACGCCACGCTGAAGCCCGGCGGCGTCCTGTTCAGCTCCAACCCGCGCGGCGAGAATAGCGAGGGCTGGAACTCCGGGCGCTACGGCGCGTACCATAATCTTGAAACGTGGCGCCGTCACATGTCGAACGCGCAATTCATAGAGCTTGAGCACTATTACCGGCCCGCTGGATTGCCGCGCGAGAAACAGCCGTGGCTCGCAAGCGTATGGCGCAGGGTGGTGTCCTGAAACATCAGCGCTTTCCGTGTAGATGACAGGCTGTTACATTCTTTCATTGTTCTATAAGGCTCAAGTCGAGGCTGACCGCACGCTGTACCCAAATCGTGGGAAGTGAACGGAGACAAGCCCGGTGCGTTCGTTGGTGTGTTGGAGCGCCACGCGCTGAGCATCGATCGATACCAAGGTGCCGACGCTGGGATTGTCTCGTCCATAGTCAAGCGGCGTAACGGAGACCGTCTCGCCGCAGGCTGGATCGCCTGCCAAGATCTCACTCGGCCGTGGCCGCTCTGGATCAGTAGCAGCGGCTACCGCAAGTGCTTCTGGTGCCGTCATGGGAGTGAATGATCCATGTCCACGGGCAGCGATGCGGTCCATCCAGCGCCGTATGTGGTCGGAGATAAGTGCGACGCGCTCGTACGCGAGCTGATCCATCACCCACAGCGGATGATACATCACACAGTCAGCCAGTGACATGGTTTCACCCAATACGTATGGTCGTCCATCCCGCAGCAGGTCACCAATCCAACTGAGCTGCGGACGAAGCTGCGCCAAGTTCTTCGCTGCAGCTCCACGCCGATGGGCGAGGCCGGGTTCGGGTTTGTGCAGTAACGCGGCGCGATCGGCAAGGAATGCTGGGGTAAACCGCTCGGCTTCGGAATGGACACACGAAGTGTAGTTGATGGCATTACGCGTGAAGACGGAGTCGGTCCAGTATTCCAGCCCAGCGATTAATGCGCGTTGTGCCGCGACATCGGGTCCTGGATAGATCGACGGCTGGGGAAACCGACGCTCAAGTTCTTCGATGATTCGTTTCGAGTCACAGAAGACATCGGCACCGAGCTGCAGTGATGGTGCGCGCCGGTATCCGCCAGTGAGGGGCATATAGTCTGGCTTGGGCAGAACCGGAGAAATTTCCACTGATCGCCACGTCAATCCCTTGAGACCGAGGACCAGGCGCACTTTTTCCGAGTAACTGGAGAAGTCGTAGTGATGGAGGATGAGTTCACTGGTCATAAGCTCTCCCGTGAGAACCGTTATCACACATATACGCTACAGCGCCTTGGCACGTTCAACTAAAGGCCAATGTTCATACAACCTCCTTGGAATTTTGTCGTCCAGAAAGCGCGACCAAGCGAACCCCACGATATCGGTGCGGTTCACAATATGCCTACACAATCATGTCATTCTACCCTCGGTATCAAGACTTCAGGATCGGCAGTCTTCGATTGTTACAAGTTCACTCGCTGTAAGCGTTCGGCATAACAGTTGGCGAGATCATGCAATGCCCGTTCACAATCCCCGTGATACACCGGACCATGCATCAAGGCGAGCAATTGAGGCCTGAGTCGCGCTAACCGGCGAATCGTCGGCGCTGTCTGTGGCGTCAGCGCGGTAGCGCCAAACACATCTTCCGCAGCCATCGCCGGACCGATTAGGTCTGCGGCTGAAAGAGCGGGACTCTTACCGACCTGGGTGAACAGGTCACCACAACATAGCGTACCGGTGGTTTCCTCAAAGATAACTCCAGCGTCCCAACAATGGGGCACATGGGGGGTGGCAACATAGCGCACACGTTTATCGCCGAGATCAAGGACAGCTCCATCGTCCAAGGGTTTCGGTGGACGAAGCGCGAGATCATTGACCGAAATCATGCAGCCCACCGTGCCCACGGCAACCTGCGCCTGCGGCGCTGCGGCCAGCCATTCGTTCATTGCTCCAGACTCATCGGCTTCCCAGTGACCAAAAGAGAGCCAGCGTAAGCGTGATAACGGCATGACCTTCGTGACTGCTGCCGAGACGAGTGGGAAAAGTCCACGCATGCCGCAGTGGAACAGCAGTGGCTGCTCGGCGTCGATCAGATACTGGTTAAACGAAAAGTCCGCCTCCTCAATATGCGTCGACAGCCGATAAATGCCGGCTGTCACTTCATCAATGACGGTTTCCATACCCCCTCCTGTGCTGTTGGATGTAGACGAGCACTGACTGTAGTAATGATCGCTCGGTAGAACAACTCCACCGATAGGCGTCCACCGGTGCCCACTCGTACGTGATTTTACGCCAGAGCATTTCAATAGGTTGGGTCAGAACTCGCCCCAACGCATGACATGCCTACCCGGCGGCATAGGTGAGACCTTTCAACATTCCTCTTGCTTCTCTTGACTTGTGACTTCATTCATTATGGAGCCGCTTGCAGTCCACCTTCCTTTCCCCCCCTATTGCTTTTCCTCCTCGACCGCAGCATGGATAAAGTTTCTAGTGTTACGCTTTCTATGCAGGTGGCTATTGCCGGTTTGGGAACAGGAGGAAAATGACATGACTGCGTACAGCACAGCAAACGCCCGAAGAAGTTGTTTCCGCTCTTGTATAATGTTCACTAGCTTACTAATTTCGCTGTCTGCCCAAGCCTCTATAGACAGACCGGGCTCCATCGAAGCATCGGGAGAAGGTGTTGTCTTCGACGTGAAGGCGACCGCTGCGGGGACCCTAAGAGTATGCACCAAGCCTAGAAGGGTCGGCGACCGGTGGCGTGCGACCATCGAGCAGGTGAACATCGCTGGCGGGGTCAGCACGGTCGGCACTGGTAGCACAACATCTTTCACAGGGTGTGTGTCTCGAGTCGTGGCTGCCAACATCCAATACCTCGTACTGGTGAGTTGGGATCGTCCGTTGCCCGGTACCTTTCCCTCGTCGGTGACCGTCCGATTTACCGGTCCGACGGACGCGACCAATCCGCCTGTCACGGGCGTGAACGGTGCCGCCCTGGCTGCCCTCGTCCCGCGGCCTATTTCGTTCGTCGAGAGCAGACAAGGCTGCCCGGCGGATGGGTCAACCATCACTTGCGGGGCGCTGATTACGGGGTGCAAGTTCGATAGCACTTCCGATCTCGACCTCTTCCGGTTCTCGGCACCGGCTAATGGTGCTGCTTCGATAAAGATCTGCGGACTGGGAGGTGACGTTTGGGACCTCTACGATCCGACGGGCAACAATATAGGCTTAGGTGTAGACACAGTGTTTAAACTGCCACTTACGGGAGTCTACACTATTCAGACACACAATTACTTGCACCTCCTTGGCGTCTACTCGCTGTCGCTGGAGGGCGTTTCGCAAGCTTATCAATGCGGTTTACCAATCGCCTTCAACCAAACGAAGTCAGGCACGCTGGACGCTTGCGGCGACACCGATACGTTCCAATTTGTTTGCCAAACGAATCAGGTTGTCAGCATCAACGTGGTGGGACCGTCCTTTCCCTCTTGGCTCCTCTACGATCCGACGGGCAGCAATATAGGCGGAGCAAGCGGAGTAAGTACGGCCAAGTGCACAACCTCCGGCACGCACACAATCAAGGTTACTAACGCTAATAACGTGACAGGCGCGTACAGTCTCTCGCTCTCAAAAATAAACGGCCCCTAGTGGGGCGTGGCTGGGGCGGTGTCTGCCGCCCAACTGCAATCTCCGGTCGACCAGGACGAGGCACCGTAATTGAAAACCTGCAGGTGGCACCTGTGCCGAGACAGGAGCCGGAAATCTCATGGAGCCCATAGAGCATGCCGAAACTTATCAGTTCTTCGACTTGGGGATGGTGGATGGCCGGAGCGTTCGTTGCACTGGCGATCATCGCCCCGCATTACTTGAAGTGGTTAGGCCAGCGAGCAAGGACTCCGCCGGCGCAGAAGATCAACCAGGCAGCGAATAAGCCGACTGGTAACGAAGCGGCGCAGGCCAGTGCGGGTATCAACAGCACGAGCCTTCAGGCGACCGCGGCTCAGCCGCGTGAAACTGGCAGGCACGGGGTGGAGATACGGCCAGGCGATTTCCAACCCGTGACCATCGATCCGGAAGAGATCTATTGGGCGTTGATGAGCGCTGACCCCACGCAGCGAGACGAAGCACTGGAAATTGTTTCGCGGTTTCCAGGCGCATTGTACGCCTTCAACGCGGTGTACAAGCGCATCGTGGAGTTAAGTGCGGACAACGACCGGCAGATCGCAAAACGTGCCCGGTTTGCGAGGTCCCAGTTAATGGCGCTGCGCACTCTGCATGAGATTCCAGAACTGGCGGAACCCAACGTAGATGAAACGGGTCACAACGACGCCGCGACGACCGGGTCCGGTGAGGTGCTTGAGGGGGCGGTGGAACCGTTTGATGCGCTGCGGGAACGGGCGCTGGATGATCTGGATCCAGCGGTCCGCATGGGGGGCATCGAAGCGGCCATAAGCCAACGTGACGAACAGATCCTTGATGTACTCTCGCAGGCCGCGCGGAACGATTATGACCCGGACAACCGAATGACCGCAGTCAGCGAACTGGAGCAAATGCTGAAGACCGGGCTTGGGAATCGCGACCAGATCTTGAGGTTTTTGGAGGAGACCACTGCGGACTCTGACTCGCGCGTGGCGGAACTGTCGCAGCTAATTATCCAAGAACAATTTGGTCAGGGCGAAGGCTTTGCACCAGACGGCATTGCTCCATCGGCACCCTAAGGGGGTTCTGTTGCAAATTTCAGCGATGGAGACAAGTTCCTCAACCCCCAAACTCCCAGGAGCTTTAGGCCACCATACCAATCCTCTAATCCGAATTCTTCCCCATCATTTCGATAACGGCCTTGTCAAGTTGTGAGTCACTCACACTGTGTGTCAAAATTGCAATGGAGGATATGAGACTATCTGCAGTTGGAGCGGAAGAGACTCTCGTAGCACGGCAACCCAGCGGCGTGAGACATCACAGTCTTTCCCGAAAAGGAGGCTTAGTATGAGCTGGAAGCATTTGTTTGTCGTGCTGATGTGTACATATTTTTCCTTCTTCACCCGCCTTGATGCGCGAGCTGATGTACTCGCAGCTTATAACCACCTCAACACCGTGATGGATCAATATCACCAATCGTTTGACGTATTCACTGACTTAGCAGCGGCGGGGAATCATTTCCCCGCTCGTTGCGCGATTGTCCGGAACGCGAGTAATCCCGGTGACGTCGCCGGTGTTACGTTTGATGAAACGTGGGTAAGAAGCTGCCGTTCTGGCTCTACTTGCATCCGGAATCGATTCTCGGCCATCGATCCCACCTATTGGGGCGGGTGGTACTTCCAAAATGGAGTGTTGCTCGGCAGTGATACCCAACCCCGGTGTAATTGGGGGGATTATCCCGCGGCTGGATTTTCGTTGACGGGCTCCACTAAAATCACCTTCTGGGCGCGAGGGGAACGTGGTGGCGAACGAATCGAGTTCTTCGCCGGTGGCATCGGCAGACAAGCGTGTGGAAGCACCATGATCAAGTTACATCCAGATTCGTTTCCGCGGGTCCCGGATTGTGAGTTCACCATTACCCTAGCCACTACCTGGCAGCAGTACACTATTGATCTCCGCGGCCAAGACTTACGGTACGTGGTTGGCGGGTTTGGGTGGGTAACAAACGCCTCTCAAAACCCGAGCGGCGCGACGTTCTATCTCGATGACATTCGGTATGACAAACCTAGATTTAATGAGATGCGATTCCCGGTGAGCTACCAAGTCTTGCCTGTTGCACCCGGAAACAATTTCGACACGATCCTCCGGAACGTCGCATTTACCTACGATAACGTCGTTGTCTTGCTCTCCTACCTCGCTCGCGGTAATGCCGAGGATCGCCGTCGCGCAACACTATTGGCTGATGCGTTTGTCTATGCGCAAAATCATGATCGTTTTTACAGCGACGGTAGGTTACGAAATGCCTATCAGGGCGGAGATCTGATCCTCCCTCCTGGCTGGACACCAAATAATAGGAAGTGGACGGCTCGGCTACCCGGCTTTTGGGATGTGGTGCAGAAAAAGTGGATGGAAGACGCCTCACAGGTAGGGAGCGACACCGGGAATATAGCGTGGGTGATGCTCGGACTTGAACGGGCGTACCGCGTGTTGCGAAAGCCTCAGTATCTGACCGCCGCCCGTCGCCTCGGAGCTTGGGTTGTCAGGAACGCCTGGGACACAAGGGGAGCGGGTGGATATACAGGAGGATTCGAAGGCTGGGAACCGACACCGACACGACGATTGTGGAAATCAACGGAGCATAATATCGACCTCTATGTGGCGTTGATGACGCTCTCTGATCTCACGCCAGAGCCCGAAAAAAGCACGTGGCGGGTGCGAGCCCTGCACGCCAAGCGATTTGTCCGGGTGATGTGGGGAAAATGTGGCGCTGGGCACTTTTCCACTGGTACCGCGGTGGATGGAATTACGGCGAACTGCACCTTTGCTCCCACGGATGTGAACACGTGGGGGCTGATGGCTCTCGGTGAGACCGCAGCCTACGGTGCCGGTGTCGATTGGGTCCAGCAGAACGCTAAAGTCATAGAGCCCTGTTTCCAAGGTGCGTTTGCAACCGGGATCGATTTTAATCATGACCGAGATGGGATCTGGTGGGAGGGAACCGCGCATACTGTCCTGGCCCAACGGATCAGAAGAAGGCATGTCGACGCGGATCTGCTCCTTCGTAATCTGCGGCTGGCGCAGCTCTACGCTCCTCGTACGAACAGGTTGGGAGTAGTGGCGACCTGTCACGATCGAGTAACGACAGGGATTGCGGGCTTCCTGCTGTTCAACCGCCTTCATATTGCGGCCACGGCCTGGTATGCGCAGGCGGAACAGACCTATAACCCTTACTGGGGTATCAAAACGAGTGAACCGATTCCGCACGAAGGGGAGTAGGCGTTCAGAGCAGAAGAGAAAAGAGGGTTTACCATGAAACTACACAGAAGTAGGTTATGAACAGTGAAGCTCTCTCAAAACTCATTTAGGCCGTTAATATAGTAGGGTTAAGCAGCAGTTCTCATTATGGATAGAAATGAGCCAGCGCAGTAAGCCGGGATAGACCGCAGGCCGTTCCCGGCGCTCATTGAGCCGGAAACGCTTCGCTTATTCCAGCCTACCCGGAATCTTGACAGGTCAAACTGAGAATTGCTGATGACTGGCTCGGGCGCGGGCAAGCCAGTACCAGCCAAACAGCGCGGTGACGGTCAGAATTGGACCGATACTGAGAAGCACCCGATACTGGCCGATGTGATCGACCGCATACCCGATAGCTGGACCAATCCAGACGAAATTGCCCCGGAACATAAAACTTCGCAATGAAATCAATCCTGCGCGATCACTCGACGGAATCAACTGCTGCTCTTCTACGTGGAGAAGCGGTCCGTTAAGTCCTCGCATCACAGTGAGACAGAAGTAAAACGCAAACCCAAACAGCGCGTGAGAAAGCCCCAATCCCAGGTAGCCGACTGCGGTCAACAGGATACACAGCAGTAATGCAGGTAACAAACCGATACTTTGTCCGAGGCGCGCGCTCGTAAAGGAGCCAAGGGCAACGCTATAATTCGCGGCAGCCCACAACACTCCTAGCCATGCGACCGGGACACCAGCGTCTCGTGCATACAACTGGATCAGCCACACCGGAATGAACGACGCCGTCCCCAGCACCACCATGAGAAAGATGATCGTGCGCAGATAACGCTGTTCATGAAATACAAAGCGGAATAAACGCTGCACTTGCGACCACGTCTGCGTAGTCGGAGGCCGATGGCGCGCGGGTTCAACTAGGAGCCAGGCAACACCTACACTGATCGCCCACACAAAAATCTCCAATACGAACGGGAGACGATCCCACCAGGCAAAGAGCAGACCAGCAGCCAAGGCGGCGCTCCCTTCGGCGATCTCACCGGAGAACCGAAACCTGCCGTACCAGAAGGCAAAATCACCCTCACGTCCAGTCGCCTGAAGCGACTCGTACAGCAGTGCGGTATCCGCACCTGAGATAAACGAAAACGCGATCCCCAGTATTCCCTCGGCTAAAGCCACCGTCCAGAAGTCGAAGGCCACTAGATATACTGCCCACCCTAACAGACTGCAGATCGCCGCTCCCAGCAGCGTTGGCCGATAACCGAGGCGATCCGCCACATAGCCCGAGGGAAATTCCATCGCAGCCACGACGA
>JAYVFX010000834.1:0-5633 GCA_043772795.1 Deltaproteobacteria bacterium | reverse complement strand
ACTTGCCGTGGAGTACTACAATATTTAGGCAAAATAGGATGCAGTAAGCACGATATGTAGTGTAGAAGTCGACATTTTCACGGGAAATATCAGAGAGCCGACATTATGATGCCCATCATGGACGGACTGACTGCAAGCTGCTGAAAGATGATCCAGAGACGTGCCTGATTCCAATTGTGATCATAACCGCACTAGGGAGTAAAGAAGATCAGGTACGCGGTGAGGATTGAGCAACATCCTGACACCAACTCTCAGCTTCTTCAGCGAATGTTAGTCACGGTATCGCGGGCAAAGGATGCACTTTGCGAATCTGCTGAGCGAACACGACAGGATCTGACGTCGGCAACGCGAACATGAAACTGTAGAAACGTTTTCACGTCATTCTGAGTCGCCCATAGCGCGCGGTGCTAAGCACGACAGCAGAAACATGGGACGCAGCCCCCTCCTGGATTCCCGCGCAGGCGGGAATCCAGTTTGCTCTTCCTGGATTCCGGGTCGCGGCCTACGGCCTTGCCCGGAATGACGGGACGTGGGGTCGTCGGTATTCCCGCGTAGGCGGGAAGCCAGTGAGTACGAAGCGCTCACCTTGTTACATTCTCGACACACTCACGAAACACCCGATGCCAGTTGGTGATCGTCCGAAATTGATGGATATACGAATCGAGTCCCCACAGTGCACGCACGAGAAACAAACGGTGACCAGGCGCGTTAAAAATACGGTTTTCTAAGCTAATACTCGTGATTTCCATCGTCTTGCCGACTGAGTCGAAATCGTGCGGATCGTAGGCGCGATCTTCCAAGACTGGCTCGAAGATTAGATACATAATCTTCACTAACGGTGCCGGATTCTCGCCCTGGTTGAGGTAACCGAGAGTTATGAAATACTCGGCCATCGCGCTCTCATCGCGGTCGAGAATCGCCCTGGCAAGATGAAGGTATCCTTTGCGAATTTCCTCGGGAAAGATGCGTACACTGCCAAAGTCGAGCATCACAATCTTTGGATGATAGGTGATCAAGTAGTTCCCAGGATGAGGATCAGTGTGCAGCAGACCGAACTCGAGGATTTGCCGCCAGGTGATCTGAAAGTATTTGACTGAGATCCAGTTTTTGAGCGATTGATCGACCCCTGGAGAGAACATCTCTTGGAGTTTGTAGCCTTCGACATGCTGCATGGTCAGTACGCGACGCGAGGAGAAATCCGGGTATACCTGCGGAATAATGACCTCGTCATCATCCGCGAACAGGCGTTGAAACGAGGCAAGATTACAGGCCTCGTTCACGTAGTCCAACTCTTCTCGTAACCGCTCTTCCATTTCCTGGTAGATCTCGTTGGCATCAAACTTCTGCCGCAGCACATCGCGCGTCATCACAGTGAAGACTTGCAAGAGTGCTTTGAGGTTCTTGAGGTCTTGCTCGACAGTTTCATCAACGCCAGGATATTGGACCTTGACCACCACGCTTCTGCCATTTTTCAATGTCGCTTTATGGACCTGTCCGAGTGAGGCGGCAGCAAAGGCTTCGGGTGCAAAATTCTTAAACAGTTGCTCAGGATACTTGCCGAGCTCATTTTTGATTTGGTCACGAATGAGCGCATATTCCATCGGCGGAACGGAGGATTGAACAACGGAGAGAATGCTGAGGGCCTCGGTCGGGAAAATATCGTCGCGCATACTCAGCATCTGTACGAGTTTCATGAAGGCACCACGCAGCTCGCGTGAGCGTTCGACAATACGCAGCGCATTCTTGAGGTGAAGGTCGAAGAGTTCTTGGTCTTTCGTCGCAGCCGACTGAAAGGGACGCTTCAGGGCATGCCAGAGATAACTACTGCCAACCGAAGTCGTCAGTGAACCAACTTGCAGCGCACGTTTAGTGCGGCCTTTAGTGATGCGTGGAGATTTGGGTTTTTCAGACATAAGACCATTGTAAATTGCGGAATGTTGATTGCGGAATGCGGATTTATAGAACCACGAGCCCCTTTCCCAATCTACAATCCGCAATCTACAATCCCAAATTTCTAATCACCAATTTACAATGGTCTCCGGTTCATCAGCGTCGCTGCGGCAGCGGCACCGAAACCGTTATCGATGTTGACAACCGTCACTCCTACCGCACAGGAATTGAGCATCGCCAGCAACGCAGCTAAGCCGTTGAAACTCGCGCCATAACCAATGCTCGTCGGCACCGCGATGACGGGTCGATCCACTAATCCACCGATGACACTGGGTAACGCACCTTCCATGCCCGCAACGACGATCACAACTGACGCTGATCGTAGTGTCTCCACGCTGCCCAGCAAGCGATGCAGTCCCGCCACACCAACGTCGTACAGCCGATCAACTCTATTCGCCATGAGTTCAGCCGTCACCACCGCTTCCTCAGCGACCGGGAGGTCAGCTGTACCAGCCGCAACAACGAGAATAGTTCCCTGGTCAGCAGCAGGAACGGGAGGGTCTCCAAGCGCGCCGATCCGCGCCTCTGGATAATAGTGAAGTGCAGGAATCGCGGCTCGCACTTCTTGTGCTTTCTGCTCGTCCAAGCGGGTAATCAACGCGTGTTGTCCGTTGGCAACGATGCATTGGGCGATCTCGCTAATCTGTCGCGCGGTCTTCCCTTGGCCAAAGATCGCTTCAGGAAAACCTTTGCGCAGTGCGCGATGGTGGTCGATACGAGCAAACCCAAGATCTTCAAATGGCAATGTTTTGAGGGCATCAAGCGCGCGTTCGACATCGACTGTTCCGTCGCGCACTTGGGTGAGTAGGTCGTGGAGGCGGGTGCGGTCCATAGTTCATTCCGTACGGAAATGGTCGTATCCTGCCTGCGGTGGTGTGTAGACACTACCATCGGCGGTATGCACGCTAAGCCCCTGCGGGCGTGACGTAATGCGGCCAATTCGTGTAATTGGACACTGCGCAGTTGTCGCAATCGCCGCGACCGCCGCCCGCTGAGTCTGCGGTGACGTAAAAAGCAACTCATAATCTTCACCACCAGTGAGCGCACAATTCCACTCTCGCTCTCCCAGGAGTGTACGATAACTGGGTGATAATGGAAGCCGTTCCCCTTCAATTTCCGCCCCGACTTTACTCGCTTCACAGATGTGGCCGAGGTCTTGGAGCAGCCCATCACTTACGTCAATCATAGCGGTCACAAGATGTTGCGTAGCTAAGGAGCGACTGGTCTCCAGCCGATTCGTCGGGCAGAGAAAGCGGCTTTTTACGGCTTCAGCAGGGGGTCCACTGCGCCGTTCTTGCAGGACGCGTAATCCCAACGCTGCGTCGCCTAGCGTGCCCGTCACATAGACATCATCACCAATCTGGGCTCCTGATCGAGTGATGGGCCCGTAGGGCGCGTACCCAAGGAGCGTCACTGCGATCATCCAACATGGCGCGGCACTCATATTGCCACCGATCAACGAAGCATTAGAGGTTTCAGCCGCACGTAGGAACCCGTCAAAGAAGGCGTCGAGATCTTCAACCTCAGTGTCTGGTGGCACACTCAGACTTAACAACGCAAACGTTGGTTCTCCTCCCATCGCAGCGATGTCACTGGCGTTGACCGCAAATGCCTTTTCGCCAAGGAGGGAAAAGGTTGTCCATTCGCAGCGAAAGTGAACGTTCTCTATCAAGGTATCAGTCGTAAGCAACGTCGTTCCCGGGAGAGCGACGGCGGCACAATCGTCACCAATGCCAAGCTGGACGCGTGCATCACGCGGCACACGTTCTTGCAGCCGGCGGAGAAACGGAAACTCCCCAAGATCGCGTAACTTCACTTGGTGTTATCCAAAGAGTTCTTTCACTTTCTCGAAGAACCCTTTGCTCAGCGGATGCACGTCGGCTCCCTCCAAGCGGGCAAATTCTTCTAGCAACTCACGCTGCCGTGCACTGAGCTTTTTCGGCGTTTCGACCAGGATACGGACGAGCTGATCGCCTCGGCCACTACTCTGGAGATCCTGAATCCCTTTACCGCGTAAACGAAAAACATTCCCTGACTGTGTCCCCGCAGGGATTTTCAGCTTTATTTTTCCCTCGAGAGTGGGGACTTCGATCTCAGTGCCAAGAGCGGCATGAGGAAAGCTGATCGGAATGTCACAGATCACAGTCGTATCCTGCCGTTTGAAGAGTGGATGCTCTCGTACGTGAATCAGGATGTATAAATCGCCCGGAGCGCCACCACCCGGAGCGGCTTCGCCTTCTCCGCGCAGCTTCAGACGCGCGCCATGGTCTACCCCAGCTGGGATCTTCACTTGTAGTGTGGACGTCTTTCGAGTCGCTCCAGCACCACGACAGGTTTCACACGGATCGGTGACGACGGCTCCTTGTCCACCACACTGGTTACAGGTACGTGCAACAGTGAAAAACCCCTGTTGAAACCGGACTTGGCCACTGCCACGGCACATGCCGCAGGTCTTTGGTGTGGTTCCCGGCTTGGAGCCTTTGCCTTGGCAGGTTTCACACGTCGCAGCACGCGGCACCGAAATGGTTTTCTCCGCACCGAAAGCGGCCTCCTCAAAGGAGATCTCCATGCTGTAGCTGAGGTCTTCGCCGCGCCGAGCCCGGCGGCGCCCGCCACGGCCGCCGCCGCCGCCAAAGATATCGCCAAAGATATCACCGAACAGATCTTCGAAGTTTCCAGAGAAGTCGAACCCACCCTGAAAACCACCCTGTCCACCGCCACCGCCGCCTTGGTCAAAGGCAGCATGGCCAAAGCGGTCGTAGCGCGCTCGTTTTTCCTGGTCTGAAAGAACTTGATAGGCCTCTGACAGTTCTTTGAATTTTTCCTCTGCTTTTTTGTCGCCAGGGTTACGATCAGGATGATAACGCATCGCAGCTTTACGATACGCCTTCTTCAGGTCATCCTCGCTCACATCCCGAGCCACACCCAACATGTTGTAGTAGTCAGCTTTGTTTGCCATACCATCTGCTCACTTCCCTCTATAACAAAAAAACCCCCACTCTTCCAATGGAGGAAAAGTGGGGGTGAGAAACGAGCGTGTTGATGCACCTTTCCTGCTACTTCACCTCTTCAAAGTCGGCATCAACTACATTCTCTTTGTCTTGTGGTTTGCTATTGCCACCAGCAGCCCCTGCTTGCCCATCACCATCAGCTCCCGCCGCTTGCTGCTCTTTTGCCACCCGAGCATACATCGCCTCGGCGAGTTTGTGCGACGCTTGTGTCAATTCTTCCTGCGCCGCCTTGATCACCTCTACATCCTCACCTTCCATCGCTTTCTTGGCTTTTTCTAATGCGGCGTCAATGGTGCCTGCGGTAGCTTCATCTACCTCGCTACGGTGGTCTTTGAGAGACTTTTCGGTGGAGTAGATAAGCGTATCGAGATGGTTGCGTGCTTCGATGCGCTCTTTCTTCTTTTTATCTTCTTCCGCATGTGCTTCGGCGTCTTTCACCATATCTTTGATCTCACTCTCAGAGAGACCACTCGACGCGGTAATGCGGATTGATTGTTCTTTTCCGGTTCCAAGGTCTTTGGCATTCACATGTACGATGCCATTGGCATCGATATCGAACGTGACCTCAACCTGTGGAACACCACGTGGTGCGGTCGGAATGCCGACGAGATCAAATTGACCCAACAGTTTGTTATCCGCGGCCATGTCGCGTTCGCCTTGGAAGACGCGGAT
>JAYVFX010000833.1:0-10742 GCA_043772795.1 Deltaproteobacteria bacterium | reverse complement strand
TACGGTTTGTATATTGGGACCACGCCGCTCCTGATCGCCGACGCGATCATCGGTGTCTATCCGGCAGTGTGGTGGTTACACGAGAGTGCTACGCTCTTTACCGCTTTGATTCCGCTTTGTCTGCTCATTGCGATCGTTCGTTTCAATCTCTTTGATGTCGATCGTCTTATCAGCTCGACGGCGGCATATTCGATTCTGTTGCTCATGTTCGGCGCGGGCATGGCGACTGTCGTCCCGATCCTCTCGACGTCGCTGAGCACTCTGACCGGTATTGAGCATACGATCGGGCAGGTGACGCTCTCACTCTTTCTTGCTGCCGTGGTACTGCCGGGACAACGGTATCTGCGGCCGCAAATCGAGCGGGTGTTTTTCGCCCAGCGCTATCTCACGGAGCAAGGCGTGCAGCAACTCATGCGCGAGCTGCCAACGACACCCAGTCGCGAAGCGTTGCTGGGTCTGATCGGGGAACGCCTCTTTGCGTTGTGGCAGATGGAAAATTGTGTCATCTACAGCAAGAACGCGACACGGTACGTACCGGTCTTCGTGCGTGGCAGCAGCACGCCACCGGTCCTTGACGCACAGGGCCCCCTGACTGGAGCCTTGCAAGCGCGCGCCGCCACGGCGGATATCGAGCGTTGGCAACGGACGGTCAGAGCTTCGCTGAGTCGCACTGAGCGAGAAGAGCTAGAGAACTTACGGGCGGCTGCGGTCCTGATGATTGGCCGCGGCGACACTCCGACAGCGTTCCTGTGTCTCGGACGCAAGACCTCTGGTGATGTGTATACCCCGACCGATATAGCGCTTCTTGCCGCCCTTGGAAAAAGAGTATCCCAAGAACTCGTCCGCTTCTCGGTGGGCTGAGAAAGGATAGGGGGGTTGCGAGACGCCACTCTTTCTGGGAGCGCGACCGTCTCGGTCGCTGTTTTGCGGGCGGGACGCCCACGCCCCAGGATACGTGCAGAAAACCACGCTCAGCGATTACATCCTCGCTAACTCCTCCACGGTACGTACTTCTTTTTTCCCCCACCAACGCTTGAAGAGGCGTATGCCTTTTGTCATCTGGCGGTCCAGTGCTTCAGCAGCGGCGAAGCGGACTTCACTGTCTGTATCGTCCATTGTTTCGTACAGTGCCACCAGCACCTCTTGGGAGTGCGCGATTGGCAGGTCAAGCCGACCGCACACGTCAGTCGTACGCGCGCGTACTCCCGGGTCTCTATTGCGTAACGCCGCAATTAGGATCGCAGCGATATTCGGAACGTGCTGGAGAGCATCTCCCATCTGGCCGAGCACCTCAGCCGCACGAGCCCGTATGCCGCTGTCAGTGTCGTGCAGCAGGATGTCCACGAGGACCGGCAATACCTGTAAGCGCTGTAGCCCGGCCGGTCCCAGTTGCTTGAGCTGGATCACCGCTCTCGCACGGGTTGTCGGATCTGGGTCATAGAGCGTTGTCACCAGGTGTGTGTCCGCTTCCGGTGGAGAAGCAAGAGGCGCGAAAGGTTGGGGATGCTCGTGTCCGCCGGGTTCCACCGCAAACCGCTGCGGATGACGAGCCAGAAACACTGACAAGACGTCCGGAACATGAGGAACGCTCGCGGCGAATTGTGCCAAGGTTCGTTTGGCGCTGGTACGAACAAATCCGTCAGGATCATGTTCTCCTGTCTGAATAAGCGCGGCGAGCATACTCGGGAGGCTCAGTGTCGCGGCACCGATGCGATGCAGCGCTTCGGTTGTTCTGACGCGCACGAATACGTCGGGGTCACCCAGCGAGAATAAGAGGGCCGCAAGAATATCCATTTCAGAGGCAAGGCTTTCTCCTATGTTGGCGAAGGCTTCGATGATTCCGGCCCGCACGTCGGGGTCCGCATCGTGCAATTGCAGTTGCAGCCAGCGCAGGAGAGGCAGTTGCTTGATGCGACCGCTTACCTGTACCAACGCCGCAAAGGTGTCAGTAAAATGCGAGACCACAGCGCCGGTGCTGTACGTCTCGCGTGCTAACCACGTAGAGAACACGTGTTCGGTCACGCGGTCTACGAGGTGGGAAAGCGAGGGGCGGACCTCCGCCCGTACTTCCGCAAGACTTTGCGCAGCGAGCGCCAAGCGATGGAAAAAAATATCGTCCTTCTTGTGATCCGTCAGTAAGGTGAGCACAGGCAGCGGATCCGCGAGTTGCCCGATCAACAACACGAGTACCTCGTGCCAGCGTGGATCCCAGGATTTTTTGTCGATCAACTGCGACACCCGCACGGTTTTCCCTGCAACTCTGAGTGGGGTGGTCCAGCCGTTGGTATTGATGTGTGTGGCGAGTGCACCGGCAGTGAGAAACTCCTGGATCGTCAGATGAAAAAAGAAGAAGCCGCGCTCCCCATCGCCACGCAACAGACCACTGTTGTGCAACAAATCTTCTCGCAACGCGTTGGCCCAGGGACCGGAGACGGAGCCGTACCCTTCTTCTGTCAGCGCGTCTTTGAGCGCCTGGCTCAACTGCTGCCCGGAAAAAGTGAGTTGTCGCTCACCCTGCGCGAAGAGCTGCAAGGCCGTGTGTTGGAGCAGCGCTAGCTTTTCATGTGGGGCCGGCGCAGTGCCGGGGTATAGCGTGGAGAGGCGCTGGACGCGGAATGTCAGCAGGCGTTCGATCGCGTTGGCGTAGAGCTGCCCCCGCGTCGCTGGGAAGGGAGCAGCGGATGCGCTATCCGCGACATAGCACAAGATACTCAATAGGAGCGGATTAGCAGCGAGTGAGCGCAGTTGCGGGGACCGCTGCAGGTGGCCACTCAGCACCTCTGGTCGATAGGCAGTCGGATGGACAGCAGGAAACGCACGGATGTAGGCGTCGCGGTGTGCTTGATTCAGCCCGGTCAGGGTGAAGAGCGGAAAATCCGGGCAAATCAGGCGATGCCGCTCGAAACTCACCGTGCGACACGTCAGCACGGTTGGACACGCAGTGAATGTGGCTAATGTGGTTGTCAGCAGGGTGAGAAAGGCGGGGTCGCCTTGAATTTCGTCCAACCCATCGAGCAACAGCAACACCTCACCATTGGCAAGCCACTGCCGCCACTGCTGCGCATGAGGGGCGGGGGACAGCAAACCGTACTGTTGCGCCAGATAGACAAAGAGCTGCTGCGCGGCGCCGACGGTAGCAGTAGTAAACGTCTCCCACTCACGCAGCCGTACGCGAACCGGCAGGAGCCGGTGTCCCGCCGTGGGGAGGCGATCGTTTGCAGCCTGCCAGCTCAGATACTGAAGGAGCGTGGTTTTGCCGCTTCCTGGAGGACCGAGGACGACCAATCGGGGGGTGGTCTGTTGCGCGTTCTTCGTGAAGGCCTGGAACCGGGCGAAGATCTGGTCGAGGTCGATTTTCTCATACGTGACGTGCTCGCCAGAGACCTCTTCCTCCCAACGCAGGATGTCCGTACTGCAGAGCGTCTGCGCATCCTCCTCTTGCCCCCGCTTACGTCCGGTGCGTAACAACCGGTCGCGTTTGACTTCCCGTAACAGGGGAAGCACCTGATAGTGAGCCGTTAGAGAAACCGGTCTGCCTAAAAGATGAAGGGTCGCGCAGTGCGCGCGTTCGTACTGGCGCACAGCGTGTCGTGGCCCGTGCTCTTCGTACAGCCGATTGATGGCGTCGTGAAGGGTTGCGGCGCGCAGCACGCGTAACGGAGAGGCCGTCTCGTGTTCCAGTTCTGCAGGGATATCGGCTTGCTCCGCGGCGACAACAATTGTGCGGAGCAAGCCAACTGTGGCGGTCTCTTTTGCCGCAGCCAGCAATTTGGTCCATACCCCACCGACTGGGCTGAGGTGTCCGGATGCATCAATTGCAGCCGTAATCGTCACCGCGGCCAGCGCAAGAGCCTGCAGCCGCTCGGACAGGAGGGCATCGTGGTCTTTCACGCGCAGCAGAATACGCGTTTCCTTTTTCGCGGTCGAGCAATGGTACCCCTCTAGACAATACTATCCCAGGAATATATATCCCTGGACCTCAGCGATTTGAGATGACTCAAGCGGATGTGAAACCCTGTGGCGAACAAACAAAAAGTGTATAAGGCGAACTTCTCTCTCCGGGATAAGGCTGCCGTGCTGGTCGGATGCACGGCCCAGGAGATCGCCAATTTTGTCGAACGGTCGCTCAAAGAGTTTGGTATTAGCCGGGAACAATTGGGCGTCATTCATTACCTGGATGTGGCGGGAGTGGATAAGATGACGGTGAATGCACTGCGTGAGACGCTCATCGACGATAGCCCCAATGTCTCCCGCATCTTAAATAAGATGGTGGAGAAAGGGTTGGTACGGAAGGAGCGACAGTCGGATGACCAGCGGGTTGTGCATATTGCGCTGACAGAGAAGGGGAGAAAGCTCCACAAGCAGGCGGACGAAAAGATCACCGGGCATAGTGTTAAGTTGTCGCCCAAGGAATGCCAGACGTTGATCGAGTTGTTGATGAAGATCTGAGGCGAGTTCTCTTGCGCAAACATACTCCGAGGAAAACATTTCCCAGGAAAGTGATTAAGGAGGTGAGGTGCGATAAGACAGTGACCGACGTCGTGTAGTGACAGCATGGACAACGTACAACAGAACCGAACTCAAGAATGAGTGTAAAGACCAAGATAAGGAGACAACGACAATGGCGACACAACAAGTCAACCAAGATTTCGAGGCACGGCAATTACTCAAGGCGTACCGCAAAGGGCTCATTTCCGATGAACTGTTCGAGGTGCAAATGCGTGAAGTGAGGAACGGCAGCCAAAATGGTGACGGCCAGTATACGTATAACGGCAAATCACACGCGACCGAACGCGAGATGATTATGCACCTCCTCGATGAGTTCCGTTGCGGCGAGACCTTTGCGGCGGATTATTTGAACCGCTGGATCGCTGTGAGTGATCAAGCGTGTGTCAAAGGCGGACTGCGCGCGGTCCAACATCGTGAGGCCTATCATGCCCAGGTTCTCGAAGCGCGGCTGCGTGAACTCGGTGGTACTCCGCAGTGCACCGTTCCCGCTGAGCGCCGTGACAAAGAGTTAGCTTTGTATGCCTCGAAGGATAAGACCGATGCTGAGAAGCTGCTGGTCGCGACTGAGCCGCTGGGCGATCCGGCAAAAGTGCTCAGCTTCATCACTGATGTGATCGACCAGATTCAAGAAGATCAGCAGAGCAAGGAGCTTCTGCGCTCGCTGGTGCAAGATGAGATGTCCAGTATCACGTGGGTAAAAGAAGCCTGTGCGCTGATGAATCCGGCGCAGTAAGGATCTGTCTCCGGAGAGATGATGGCAGACTAGACGCGCCGTCATTTCTTCGAAAAAGGGGCCGCACTGCTGGCTTGTCCAGCAGTGGTACCCCGCGATCCGCCAAGAACGGTTGACAGCGAATCACCTGACGCGCTAATGGTTCTTTTATCGGTAGTTGGCTTCATGCAAAGGAGGGCTCATGGAGCAAGAGTTACACGATGGAGACCTCGGCCACGTAGACGAACCATTGCTGGCATTGACCGAGAAAGCGGTCGAGATGCTCAAGCACGCAATGGAGCAAGCAGGTAGGAAAGACGCTAGCATTCGGATGACCGTGGCTGGGGGAGGCTGCGAGGGGTTCGAGTACAGCTTGAAGATTGACGCCGTGACTCGTCGTGATGACGAGGTCGTGGAGCAAGACGGTATCCGAGCGTTACTTGATCCGGCGAGTGCGCAGCGGTTACGGGGAACGTTGCTAGATTATGTTACCAATCGACATGGGACTGGGTTTCACTTCTTTGGGTTAGACGCTGTCCGTACCATTGGTTGCGGATCATCCATCTTGCTGCGTCGTTGCATGGCGGGAGATACGCGGACGCGAGGATGCTTTGAAAGCGCTAAGCGGCCACTGCTGGCAGTGCAACAAGCTGCACCTGAGGTGATTGGTACGAGTAGCATCTCACACCCCGGCATGCGTCCGTTGCAAAAGTGTCCGACGTGTCTCTATGTGGTCTGTCGTTGTGAGAAACCGAGCTGAGTCGCGCCGCAACGGTAGCGTACTCCCTATACTTCCGTAGGGCTGGACATCCTCGCCGTTTCGCCATAACACACCAAGCTGAAGGAGGATATTCTATGGCCACTCTCGATAGAGGCTATGTCTCCGCTGACGGTCACGTCGTGGAGCCAGCCGATTTATGGACGACACGGATTGAGAAGAAGTTTCGTGATCGCGCCCCGCGCGTCGAATCGCGCGACGATGGCGACTACTACATCATTGACGGGTTTGCGCCTATGCCTGTAGGCCTCGAAGGCGTCTCGATGGAAGACAAGATTGCGGGGAAAATCACATCTTCCAAAGGGTATCGACACGCCGCGACACGGCCCGGTGCGTGGGAACCACAAGCGCGCCTTGCCGATCAAGACCTGGATCATGTGCGTGCTGAAGTATTGTACCCAGGGGTGGGGTTATTTATCACCTCTGCTCCTGATCCTGAATATGTCCGTGCTTGTTATCGGGCATATAACGAATGGCTCGGTGAGTTTTGCGCCGCCGCTCCGACCCGGCTTTTAGGAGCGGCCCTGTTGCCGATGCGTGGCCCAGTTGACTGGGCGATAGAAGAAGCAGAGCGTGCGGCGAAAAATGGCTTGCGTTCGGTGATGATCCCGACGGAAGTCACTAATCGTTCGTATGGCGAACCAGCCTACGATCGTCTGTGGACGACCATGCAAGACCTGGGTTTGCCGGTGGCGTTACATGTCGGGACAGACGAACCCTTCCATGAGAAAGCTGCACGCATGGGCGTAGGCAAGAGTTTTGTTGATACCAAGATCTGTGCGATGCAACGTGCAATGGCCGATCTCATTTGGGGTGGTGTTGCCCAGCGCTATCCCAAGTTACGCTTTGTCTTAGTGGAAGGCGGTATTGGCTGGATCGCCTCGGTCCTGCGATCGATGGATCACTGGTGGACCGATCACCATCACTGGATGGAGCCGAAAGTTGATGAAGCCCCGAGCTTCTATTTCAAGCGTCAATTCTGGGCGACCTTCGAGGATGATCGGGCCGGAGTGTTGACCCGTGAACTGATCGGTGTTGATCGCTTGATGTGGGGCTCTGACTACCCACACACCGAAGGGACGTTTCCTTACTCACGGCAACAAGTAGCAAAAGACTTCGCCGGAATCCCGGAAGCGGAAGTGTATCAGATGGTCGCAGGCAACGCCGCTCAGTTCTATAATCTGAGCTAACAGTGAGCTACTTCATATAAAAATAAATGAGGAGAAACGATGCAGATAGCGTGGGTCGATTTACCCCTGTCGACTTAGCAGCTTCTGCATCTGCTCTGCATTCGGAGCTTCCCCGATCTTCGCGAGCGTTGGCGTCAGGCAATCCCACGGTTGGGCGCGGTCAGTCCACACCTGTACCTGAGGTTGAAACAAGCTCGGATCATCGAGACTCGCTGCCCATAGCCCTTGAAGATCGGGCACCAGTTCGGCTTGGATAAAAACCGGTGAGCCGCATCGTGAACAAAACCCTCGGCTCACTTTGTTTCCACTCTTTGCGGTGACCTCGTAATACTTACTCTCTCCAGTGATGGTCAGTGCAGTGCGCGGCACGTAGAGGACCGGGCAAAACGCGCTGCCACTTGCGCGTTGGCAATCTCGGCAGTGACAATTCCAGGAGAAAGCAGGTTCAGCTGAACACTCATAGCGAATCGCTCCACAGGCACAGCCGCCAAAAAAGGGAACCATCATACAACCCTCCTTAGATACTGCGGGTCTCTATCACTTCGTGTCGTGCAAAAAAAGGGTCCGTTGTCTCGTGGTTGTCATCAGCGACGTACTACGCTAACAACCACTGGTCCGTGCGGATGCTTTCAGCTCCACGGGACCGCGCGGCAATACCTTGATTGCTATTGATCAAAGGAGGGGTTAATCATGCCTACTGTTAAAGCCAACAACTGTGAGATGTTCTACGAGATCAATGATTTCACCGATCCGTGGATAAAAGACAAAGATACCGTGTGGCTACAACATGGTGTCGGTCGCAGTACCAAGTTCTGGTATCATTGGGTGCCAGCGTTAGCGCGGCACTATCAAGTCTTGCGGCGGGATATGCGAGGCCATGGTCAGTCAGGCGATCCTGGCCCAGATCATAAATGGTCAATAGACGAGCTAGTTACCGATATGCGTGACTTCATGGACGCCATCGGTTTGCAACAAGTGCATTACGTCGGTGAGTCGATCGGTGGCATCCTCGGCGTCGTCTTTGCTTCGCGTTGGCCGGAACGGCTAAAGAGCCTCACTATTTGTAATTCTCCGACCACGATTCGCCCGGCAGGTACAAAAGCCCTGTCCGGGCAGCATGGCAATGTGAATACCGCCCTCGCTACCGGTGGATCAAAAGGCTGGGGACGATTGCTGATCGAACAGCGGATCATTAGCGGTAAGAATCCAGCACACATTGAATGGGTGGTGAATGAGTGGGCGAAAACACCAACGCACGTGTTGCAGGGCATTACCCGCACGTTAGATGGAGCAGATACCGCGCCGCTGTTGCCGCAAATCAAAGTGCCAACCTTGGTGCTCGCGCCAGCACGGAGCCCAATTACACCGTTGAGTGATCAGCTCTCGATGCGTACTCTGATTCCCAACGCACGGATGGCAGTTATCGAAGGTCCTGGTCATGAAATCTACGTCGATGAACCAGAGGAGTGTATCAGCGCGTTTATGAAGTTTGTGCGGTCGCTGGGGTAAGTAGTCGGCCCTGAAAAAGTATCTAACTCAATAGAAACACAAAATATTTGTTAAAAAATCGGCTCTTGATTTTGCCAGATTTTGCGCCCTTTGGCGCATTTGTTGGCAATTTCACGTTGGCTTGTACCCAACTTTCCTCATTAATCGGAGATACCAAAGGCCTCCAAACACGGCAAACATGATCCTTCACACTCTGTTATTAGCCAATTAATAACCAAAATCGACTTTTTCAGGGACGACTAAGTAGGATCATAAGAGATTGGCGCAGAGGAAATAGCACCCCGAGCGCAGCGAAGAGCCTCTCGGAGAGATTCTTCGCTGCGCTCAGGATGACACGTCCGATGGGCTGTTGCGTAAAATGTACGAATGTTTGATGACTCGACTCAGCCTGTCATGCTCGCCCTTCGACTAAGTCGAACCTTACGACCTTGGGACACTCCGCGTAGCGCGTGCTGTGCGCGCAAGCCCTCAGCCTCCGCCATTCTAATGACTCAATGATACTATCACTCAATGACTCAATTCTTTGAGTAGCGCCTCCGCTCCTTGCAGGTCTTTGGTATCGAATCCTTCGGTGAACCAGTTGTAGATCTCAGATAACATCTGGTGAGCGCTTTCCTTCTTCCTTTGTTGTTGCCACAGACGCGCTAAACTCACCGTTGCTCGCAGCTCCAACGATTTCGCCTGCTGACGCTGAGCGACCTCAATTGCCTTGAGAAAACACTCCTCCGCCTCCCACTCCACCTCCTTTGGGTCTTGAGGCTTGAGACTAGGGGCTTGTGAGGAAGGGGAGCCAGCCCCTAGTCCCCAGTCCCTAGTCCCAGCTTTTTGTAGCGTGAGTTCCCCTTTTAGCCGATACAGTTCGGCGTCATAAGAATGATCTCCAGTTCTGTCTGCGACCTCTAGTGCTTCGGCGAGTACGCTCAATCCTGTCTCTGGCTGTTGCACCTTCCCATACGCTTCAGCCAGTAAGGAAAGGTGATGTGATCGCCATATGACGGATTTCAGAGCCAAACAAGCATCTAGCCCCTGGCGTATCAGTAAGACTGCGGCTTCTCCCTCTCCCTGTTCGGCTAGTGCCGCGCCTTTCCAGATATTTCCATTGGCTACCAGCAGTGCAAATCCCTGCTCGGTTGCAAGTGTCAATGCGGCCATGGCTCGCTCGTAGGCGGCTTGCCCTTCACGGCGGTATTGATGATGTTGGGCAGCATGGCTTAATGCCCCAGAGAGGTTGTAAGGATCAGAGAGTTCCTGTACCCACGAGAGCGATTGAGCCATTCTCTTCAGTGCTTGCTCCGGATAGCCGAGCAACCATAACGTGTGAGCAAGGAAAGAGAGGTTCGCCATCTGAGGATCATGGCCGTAAACAAGCGCTAACGTATGGTGCTTTTGAGGGTCGTAAAAAGCTATACCTTGTTCATAGTGTTCTCGTGCAACAGTGAATTCCCCGAAGGCAAACATGGCTCCTCCCATCGTATAATGGGCCTCCGTTAGGTGAGCGGGGTCTTGGACATGTTGGGCTAAGCTGAGGAATTGCTTTTTGAGCTTGTAGGCAGTTTGTACCTCTCCACGTACCAGATAAAACACAATCAACCCCCTAAGTACTGGAAAAAGCTGCGGAGTTTCCCCCATCTGTCTACACAGCTCTTGCGCTTTGGTGTACGCTTTTTCTACTTCTGGGGCAGCAAAGCCTTTCGTGGCAATCAACGACAAGCCCAAGGTAAGTTGCAGTACAAGCTCTTGCTGGGTACGCTCGGGAGTGTCAGGCAGAGTCTCGAGCAACTCTAGCCCTTTTGTGAGGTGACTAATCGCTTCCACATTAGCCGAGCGTTGACTCGCTCGCTGTCCAGCCTTTTGCCAGTAGGGAATGGCTTGCTCTTTAAGCCCTGCTTCGGTGTAGTGGTGCGCTAGCAGTTCAGGTTGAGTCTCGCCGGTCTCGGGAAATCGCTCTGCTAACACTTGGGCAATCTGTTGATGCAATTGCTGGCGCTTGCTCTTGAGTAACGATTGATATGCAGTGTCCTGAATGAGGGCGTGCTTGAAGAAG
>JAYVFX010000832.1:0-4990 GCA_043772795.1 Deltaproteobacteria bacterium | reverse complement strand
GGCGTATGCTCAGCCCCTTCCCTCTGGCCGGTAGCCTACAGCCTCAAACCTTTTTGTGGAGGTCTTCCCCTCTAGCCATTTAGAGGGTTTTCCCTCTAGTCCTTTTGCAGGTTCTCCTCGCTGCACTTCGCAGGGTTTGCCGACTGGCTAGATTCTCTGACATTACGTAAATTAGCACGCATGACGAGCACCGAAACATCTGCGCTGCGTATCCTGCTGGTGGACGATAGTCCAACGTTTCTTTGCGCGGTCACTCGCGCGTTAGCGCTTGACCCACGCATCGACATCGTTGGCAAGGCAACGTCAGGGCACGAAGCGCTAGATTTGGTACCTCTAGTGCAGCCTGACCTCGTGCTGATGGATGTCGCTTTGCCGGGCATGAACGGTTTCGAAGTTACACGTCGGATCAAGGCACAGCCGAACCCACCGCAGGTGATCGTACTGACCTCACACGATCTTGCTCATTATCGCACCGCTGCTGAAGCTGCAGGAGCAGACAGCTTTGTCAGCAAAGCAGACTTCGGTACCCAGTTACTCCCACTCATTGACAACGTCCTTGCCGAACGAGGCACTTCTGGATTGTAACCCCGATGTCACCCGACAGAAAGGATCACACAATGTTAGAAGCACGCATGCAGACGGAACGGAAAATTCAAGAAGGCATCGTCGTATGGGATCAAGAGGGGATGGTGATTGCTTGGCCGGACGGGCTGGCACGTCGCTTTTCCTGGGATTTACTCCGTCAACTGAGTATGAACAAAGAGCTTAGCGGGCAAAGTGCACAACAAGAACCCGCACTTGTCCAGCGCGCAGCCTAATAACCCTAACAGTCGGAAAAAGAGGAGGTTTTCATGTCATTTTATATTAAGCGAACGTATGTCGATACCCAGCCAGGGATCGAACTCGTCAATATTCACTACACTTGGACACCAGTAGGGCAACAGCCGAACTGGGAGGCCCATCGCGAGACGCGTGCGATGCCCCGTGGCGGAGTACTCGTACGGGGGATGGGTGGGACAACCCTTGACGAGACCGGAAATTCTATTCAGACCGCAAGTGAGACCGTGCAACTACCCGACGATGGCACCCGGCGCAAGATAATCCGCCTGCCTTTTGATGTGCTGGATCCAGTTCAGCAAAAGTATGTCGAGGATTATGCCTTTCATCACTATTTCGAGGTCTTCCGTGACGGCAAGCGCGAGCTGAGCCCGCTCTACACTGAAGAGATAGTGAATCAGGAAGTTGAGTTTGTCGATCAGCAAGGCACCCTGGGTGGAATGTGTATCTACTGGAGCCTCTATGATTGGGACGCTCCACAGTACCAACCAACCGAATCCCCAGAATTCATCGAGAAATACGGAGAAGATAGTCCGTATCGCTCGCACAAGTTTTATGGGTCGTCAGATATGGAAGAATTTAGCCGCATACGATCAGACATGTTAAAGGCGTTGCCGACACCACGGCGCTTCGTCGGCAAGATCCGTGGTCCCAAAGGCTCACAAGTTGTGCAGAGCTGGCATGTCGGTGGCTTGTGGGTACCCAACAAACTTGAGCGCTGGGAAAGCTACTGGGGCAATAACGTTCGCACGCTCTAAAAGGGGTAAAAGGCGAAAGGGCGAAAAGGGACAAAGAGGAAACGGGAAAGAACAGAAGACGCCTTTTCAATCCTTTTCGCCTTTTCGCCTTTTCGCCTTTGATTGCGGTTACAACTCAATTTGCCACGGCCTGCCATCCTGTAACACCCACGCTCCACCTTCAGCGAAAGGGTTGTAGGTCCATCGCTGACTCAAATAGATGCTGTAGAACGCACGCGTACCTACCGGACCCCAGATCTGGCCACGAAAGATATGCGGCAATGGCAGCTCGGCAATGCGTCGAGAGCGTCGCCCCCACAGGAGATACTCCTTGTTACTGGTTTCGTGTTCCGGCAGCATCGGAGGGTTCTGGTACCTGGTGGGCAGCCCCTCCACACACATTAAGGCACGGTTTCCGTACGTGAATCCGTCGAGACTATAGTACAAAAATGCGTGGGTGAATTCTCCGGTCGTATCACTGTACGTTACTGTCTCCGCGCGTATCTCCTCTACTGTCACCTCCGTGCTCCACACCCTGCCGTGTTGAACGACCTCACAAAATGAGTGTAAGAGAAACCGGGAATGCGTCTCTGCGTTCATGGCAAGCATCTGCGTACGAGGAAAAGGAGGAATGACCCAGAGCGTGCATGCGCGAATCAGTGGATATGTCCCTGGTTGGGGATTCATCACAGTAGTGGCATGAGCGCGTTTCCAGTTGGGCTGCTGCTCCTGACGCGTCGTGGTCCAATGCAGCACGACCATTTCAATGCCGTCTGCAGAATCTCGCCAGTCTTTGCGCAAATAAAACATAACAGTAGCACTCAGCGGTCAGGTTACTTTTGAAAGGTTCTAGCCCGTCATGCCCGCGCAGGCGGGCATCCAGGCGGTTTCTCCACGCCAGTCGGCTTTTTTCCTGGATTCCCGCTTTCGCGGGAATGACGCCTCGTTCTTTCACTCGGCAAAGAACCTACCCTTCAAAGGCCAGGGGTCAGGGATCAGGGGTCGGCAGCCAGAAACGACTGAGATCGAGATCTGGGAATAGCGCGTTCTGTTTTTCCATCTCCTCCAACAGGCGACATTCCTCTTCAGACAGTGTCTCGCCTGCCAGGGAACGTTCCGCCCATGCATAGCACGATTGGAAATTTGTGGCATGGAGCGCAAAGCGCTGCTGTGCATGATCCGCGGTGTTCCCGGTACTAATCATAAACGGCCAGTCAGAAGACTGGAGCAACAAGAATTCGCACGCGCACTGTTGGACGATACGGGCGCTCTGCGTATCAAGTGTCTTCCCCTGGATCTGCTCCATGAGTCGTTGCATCGCGCACTCAGCTTCATAGACGTCGTGCCATAGTTGGCGCGTACCAGGTTGCCACCATACCCGATGGTCGCCACCATCGCCCCAGGAAGACTCAGCGAGTTGCACGGTCCGCTGTGGCGGAGACTGACGTAAATACTCCTGACACGTAGTCAGGGTAATGTCACCGTCAGCGGTGATCTGTCGTAAGAGTTCAGAGACCCACTGCGGACCTTCAAACCACCAGTGACCAAACAGTTCCGTGTCAAACGCGGCGACGACCACACCGCGCTCACCCGTCTGCTGCCAATGGCTACGCAACCGTTCACGTAATACCTGAGCAAAGTGAGTTGCGTGCGTTCGTACCTGGGCAAAGGCCCACTCAGGGACATACGGCTGCTTGTACGCTAAACCAGCTCGGCGGTCAGTAATTCGCCAGTAGCGTAGCCCGCCCTCACGTTGCTTCTTGTGAAATTCCAAATACACCGGGTCACCAGGATAGCCACTGTCGTGTTGCCAGACTCGCGCGGTCGTCTCAAAGTCACGGGTAAACAACGCCACCGGGACCGCGGAAGAATCTTGCCCATCGACCCAATGCAAGCGGCAGGGAGAATGACGCGCATAGTCGGGCGGACTGCTCCTGAGCTGGCGTGCATCGACGATGAAATATTGGAGACCAGCGGCGGCTAGGAGTTGGTCAAGCGCTGACCGCTCAGTGGTCTGTAATTCTGCGATATCGTCGAATGGTGGTGTCCACCGCCTGGCTGGTCGGTACGCGCATTCTGGCAACCAGAAGCCGTGCGGTTGCGTGCCGAAGTGCCGTCGGTACGATGCCGTCCCGATCTCAATCTGCGCGCGGACACTGCTATCGAGTGCAAGTAACGGCAGATACGCGTGCGTTGCCGCTGACGTAAGAATTTCTACTTCTCCTTGCTTTTGCAACCGACGGAGTGCACCAATAATGTTACTGGACAAGTCGCCAACGAAGAAGGCCGCCGTACGTCGATAGAATTCCGACCAGAGACCAGCAAGTCGTGCGAGGTGGCTATCGTTGCGTCTGGTGAAGACACGCTGATCCTCACAGGCCGCTTGTACCTTTTGCTCCACGTAAGCGAGAAACCGCGTTGCGAAGTGGGGGTCCGCCAGTTGTTCAAGCAACACGGGCGTCAGCCCAATGGTTACTTTGGGTGATATTCTACGCAGACTGAAATGGGTGAATACCTGTAAGAGTGGAAGATACGACTCCGCTACCGCTTCAAACAACCACTCCTCTTCTAGCCGGTCGTGCGTCAGCACATATGGCAGATGGGAATGGAGGACAAGAGCAAACGCGCCGATGGGTTCAGCCATGGCATTTCGCGCTTTGTACACCAAACGTGCAAGAAGGGACACAGCCAACCCGCAGATTGGGGGAAAAGGGGAAATGGGGAAAAGGGGAAATGGATAAAAAGAGAGCGGGAGCAGGCCGATTTTTGATTTTCCTTTTCGCCTTTTCGCCTTTTCGCCTTTTCGCCATCCTAAACGGTAGGATGGGCAGTGCCGGTTGTGTCGCTGAGTAAAGTGTCAACATAATCCAGCGCTCGAATATTAAGAAAGGTGCGGTTTCGTCGCCAGCAGTTGCCGGTAGTGCTCGACATAGCGAGCAGCTGAGCGCTCCCACGAGAAGTCTTGCTGCATAGCATTCTGCACCAACTGCCGCCACGCCGTGCGGTTACTGAACACGCCTAGGGCCTCGGTGACAGCGGTCAGCAATGCTTCACCAGTCGCCTCTTGGAAAACAAAGCCGGTCCCCTGCCCTGTCGCAGAGTCGAACGGCTCGACCGAATCTCGCAGGCCACCAGTCGCTCGCACGATCGGAATGGTACCATACCGCAAACTGTAGAGCTGATTGAGCCCACAGGGTTCATAGCGCGACGGCATGAGGAAACAGTCACTGCCAGCCTCGATTTGATGCGCCAGGGCATCATCGAAACCGAGACGGACACCAATCTTCTCGGGATACGTCGCACTCAAACGGGTGAGATAATCTTCATAGGGAGCATAACCTGATCCCAGAATGACAAACCGCACATTGAGTGTCAGCAAGCGATCAAGCGCCGCCGCGACGAGATCGAACCCCTTC
>JAYVFX010000831.1:0-4151 GCA_043772795.1 Deltaproteobacteria bacterium | reverse complement strand
GCCGGGCCGTCACAGGGGCAGTGTGACAGGCGGGTTTACGAAAAGCCACCGGCGTTCTTGGCGGCCTTCCGGGGGTTCCTGGCCTTCCGGGAATTGCTGCTGCCGAAGCAGGGGAGGCTCCCGTGTGGCGCAAGGGAGAAAGGAAACCCATTTTATGACTCTATCACTTGCAGAATTAGTGGATCGACTTTGCTACCCAGCCGTGTGGATGGAGAGAGGTCTTTATCCTGAGGATCTCTTTCAAGGGCAACTCGAGGCCTTTGCCACCGAAGCGCGCGAACACGGCGTGCCGCCTCAGGAGTACTGCCCTGTCGGTGGTACCGAACACTATCGGTATGGAGCCTTTCGTTACTGGCTACAACGTAATCCCGGCCCGGAAATTCTTCACGCCCTGATGGAAGCTGCTGTAACCGATTCAGATCCGCCAATGGCCGGTGCCGCCATTAAGGACCTTCTCGCCGCTTACCACCCGACACGTGCGATGCTCGAACTGGCGATCCAGGCGGTGAGACGCTCGAAGGGGTACCTTATATCCGAAGAGGAGCTTCGGGTACATATGGAGGATGCGGAGGCAGAGAAGAAACCCATATACTCGGAGCCCGCACCTAATGAAGGGGGAATGACCGAGCTGCAGCACGCTGCCTACAGTGGCGATCTGGCTGGAGTTCTTGCCGCACTCCGCAAAGGAGATGATGTGAACGTCCAGGACCAAAGTGCTTGGACTCCACTACACTGGGTGGTGGACATGGGGATGGTTGACGGAGAACGAGCAGAGATCCTCACTGCGCTCATCTAAGCGGGAGCTGATCTGAACGTACGCGACAATGAAGGATCCACACCGCTTCTGGTGGCGTGTAGAGCAGGGAACGGGGATCTCGTCCGGCAACTGGTTGCTGCAGGAGCGAATTTCCACGCGTCCAACAACAAAGGCTGGACGGCTCTCATTGAGGCAGCATGCTATGGTGACCCGCAGACTGTAACCTTTTTGCTCGAAAGAGGAGCCGACCAAGCAGCGCGAACGGTGGACGGGAGGACGGCATTGGATGTAGCTCGTGAATACGGGTGGGAGGAAATAGTCCAAGTCTTAAGCGAATGGGACGGACCGGCATAGCACGGATTGATTTCTGCCGGTGTTCGTGGGCTAGCTGCTCAGAACTGGGCCGTTCAGCAGCACCACGATCGCCAAGAGTCTGCCACGGTGAAGAAGATGATTGTCATTCTGATGCGCAGGTATGAGGTAACGCTGCAGGAATTGATCGGCTGAACAGAAGAAAAGGTGCTTACCCTCGTCATTATGTAATGATATTGAGATGAAGGTTCACGTCAGGATGGTCCATTCTGACGCCAGGGGTAGTGCTCACATCATTCCTCATCTCACGTCTGCGGGAAGGTTGTCTCTTGCGGTGCGTACCCTACCAGACTCCAGAGAAAAACTGTAAACGTCCCGATTATACTGAGACTGAAGTCATTTTTACTCTACTGTCGCCGTCTTCTCAGTGGTCCTCGTGTGCTGGGATGTAAATCTCATCTGGACTCCGTCGCTATGTTCTTCCGCTGCCTCTTCAAGACGACGCGTGACTATATCGATGGCATGCGCCAGTCCTACACCGATCTGACTCCCTTTCTGGCCGTGGTTGGGGTCGTGCTGACGGCTGGTGAGGGTGTTGTCATGTGGATACTCACGAGTATTGCTCCGGCGCTGGCGCAAGAGCTAGAGAAAACCGATCGGCGCATGCGAATTCTGGTGTTTGGAGCCTTGCCCGCTGCGCTCATCTTTGTCTGGGGAGTATTGATGAGCGGGTGGCTGATGCTCTGGCGCCAGAATCGCGAGTGATAGCAGGGCAGTAGGTTGCGACAGCTCCGCGCTTCCCCGCCCCATCCCTTATTGGTACCCGTTCACGGGGGTAGAAAAAACGCTGTGCAAAACGACTCCTGATCTGTGAGTCTCAGGCCCATGGAAGCGGAACTGCTGACTGCTGCCACTGCGCAGATTGCTCCGGAAGACTGGGCGCTCACGCCGCGCAGTGTCCAGCAGACAGTGCGGTCGGTGGTGGAGCGGGTGGCAGCGCTGGAAGAAGAGGTGTTTGTGCACGTGCGCGGGGTTGAGCCGACCAACAACGCCGCCGAGCGCGCCCTGCGCCCGGCGGTGATCTGGCGGCGGACCAGCCTCGGGACGCAGTCTGCGCTGGGCAGTCAGTTTGTGGTCCGGCTGCTGACCGTCACGCTCACGCTGCGCTCGCAGCACCGTAATGTGTTGGCGTACCTCACGACCGCCTGTGAGGCAGCACGGCAAGGTGAGCCTGCCCCCTCGTTGCTGCCAGACCTTTCTTTGTTGGAACTAGAGCCTCCTCTAGCTATTGCTGCTTAAAACCCCCCGTGAACAGGTACGACACAACGAAGGGCCAGAAATCGGGAACAGTCTCAGGAGCGATTTAGACGCCCCACACATAACCCCAAGATCTGTATGCTCTCGTTAAGTGCTGCCTTCGATGATCATTGCGGCATGGCGGAGGAGGACGATTGCAAGGATTCTTCGTAGGCCGCGGCTTCTTGCTCAGCTTGTTCCTCGAACAAGCGCTGCTGCTCAAGCTGGCGCTTCTCTAACTCCGTTAGCTCCCTGTTCGCCGGGAGCCGCTCTGTTGATTGCAAGGATTCTTTATACGCGAGATCTCCTCTGTGGCCTTGTACATCCGGAGGGGGCTGAGTCTTCTGCGGCCTCGACGTAGCAATAGGCTTCTCTCTCGTCGATAAGATATCCGATGAGGGTCCTTTTGCTTGCGCATCATCTAAGCGTAAGCGAGAGGTCTCGCTTTTCGGGCGGGCAACCTCTGTTGCAATTTCAGGTGCGGGCAGTGGGAAGAAGACTTGGAGGATCGTTCGAAAAAAAACGATGCCGACTAATAGCACTACCAAGCTTACGCGTAGGAGAAGGGACATAGCCTTTGTCACAATAGCTTGCCTCTACTTGACTGTTGAACGGCGTCCCCCTGCCAACCTCCTAGTTGGGGCTGGCAAGAAGGCGACGGCGTCTTGGTAGCACGGGTCACCAATCCCCTTGTGCGATCGTGTGAGTTACGGGGACACTAAGATGCTAGTTACAACGCCCCCAGCGCTCACACCACCCTGACCACCGACGACTGCACCGCATGCCCCAGCGCTACCGGCGACGGTCACAGTTATATGACTGGCCTCGGCAATGAGCGCCGTGTCGATGACCGTCGCATTCGTTGTGGTGAAGTTAAAAAATGTTGCTGGTGCACCATTTGCTCTCACACCTATGTTTGTCACACCGCCAACTACAACGAATACCCGTGGAATCGTTCCAGTTGCAACACAGGCAGCCTGCGATACCGACGGCAGCAGGCCGAACGCGGCAGTGGCTGTAAGCAGAGTAAGTAACTTCTTCATGAGGTTCTCCTTCAATATGGATAGCGGCTATTTCTATAGCCGACGTTAGGGGTCCTAAAAACCTTACGACAGGAAATAGGCAACCGAGAAAAAAAGGGCGCACCCAGTCCCTTCCTAGGACAGCAAGAAGGTCCATGTGCGCCTTCCCCTGGTAAGAGCAGTTGTCTCCTGCTGTAGAGGCACACTGTGATTAGATATGTCATGAGGAAACAGCTCATGGTGGGGGAGCTGGCGATTGCTGCCGATCAAACCGGGATCATCAGCCCCTTAGTTTTGTCGAACTCGTTCCCATATCAGTCTCTTTGTTTATTTCTCCTTTCGTTCTACGAAGGTGACAACAAAAAGGCGTATGCCTCTGCTCCGCTAGAGAAGGTTCGCATGCGCCTTCAACTGGCCCGTCGATGCTCTGACCCGCTAAGACTCTCTTACGTTGTCATCCTAATGACATAGGTTTTTCCTATACATGAGGGATGGCGCTGTCAATCCTCTCCCCCTTTTCCCCGTGTCATCTCCTCGATTGAGCCTCCCGCACCCCGTCCTGCGGGTCCTGTCCAGCGTGCGCGGCGGCACGCCGCGGCGCTCCAGTCGCTCTGTTCCCTGACCCAGCGCGCCCTCACAGGCGCTGCCGCCCAGCAAGTATGTGTCCTTCCCGCGCGGCGCCCCAGAGTACCCACTGGTCCCAACTTAAGCCTTCCATCGCTGATTTTCCCTGCGCAAGACGCTTACCGGTCCCCTCTCCCCTC
>JAYVFX010000830.1:0-6853 GCA_043772795.1 Deltaproteobacteria bacterium | reverse complement strand
CTTCCCTGTCAAATCGATTATTTCGACAGGATTATAACTGCAATAATAAGGAGAGCAAATGAAACAGTGGAAAGCTTTGGGGGGAGTGGCATTGGTGCTGCTGATCGGGACAGTTGGCTGCGGCCCGTCGGGAACCAGCCTTACGGCGCAACAACTGCAAGAGAAGAATAAAGACGCCAAATACGTTGACGTTGACGGGGTGTCGTTGCATTACAAGCAGGACGGCCTGGGGAGACCAATGGTGTTTCTTCATGGACTGATGACGTCGTCTTACTTGTGGCGCAACATTACTCCCGCTCTCACCTATGGAAACACCATCTACAGTCTTGACTTGATGGGTTCGGGGCTCTCAGAAAAACCGCAGAATCAAACCTACAGTATCGACACCTATGTCAATCAGCTCAGTAAATTTATCGACGGGTTCCACCTCGAAAACCCGGTTCTCGTCGGGCATGACATCGGTGGGTCTATAGCTACACTGTACGCCCTGAGAAACCCAGGGAAGGTGCGCAAGCTCGTACTCTTGAACGCCCCCGTCTTTCCTGGAGCCTCTGCCTCTGGTCTTTGGCCCCTGAAAATTCCTCTCGTCGGCGGCTTATTCAGTGAAGACTGGTTTTTACAACGCACCTTCCGTGGTGGCGTCTTCAAACCAGCATCGATGCCAGATGCTTTGCTCAAGCAGTATCTCAGCCCCTACCAGAGTGACCCCGGTGCACGAGTCGCGTTACTCAAACAAGTGAAAGAGCTGAACCTTGATGCGGTACTGCAAAAAGAAGCCGCCGCAAACTTGGCAAAACTCCAGGTGCCGACACTTATTATCTGGGGCGACGGAGACCCCTACGTCCCGCTCGATATGAGTAAGGACATGAAAAAGACGATTCCCGGTGCTGAAATATATGTAGTTTTGAAGACAAACCATTATCCGATAGAAGAACGGTCGGAGGACGTCCGACAGGCGATGAAAGAGTTTCTTGATAAGCCGTAAAACTGTGGGAAAGGCGAAAAGGGTAAACGGCGAAAAGGAAGAAGAAAGAAACCGTAGAATTTTCCTCCCGTTTCCCCTCTTTTTTTCCATTTACCCATTTCGCCATTTCGCCCCCTATTCTTGTCTTCAACCTCCAGCTTTGTTCTCCTTGCTCCCAGCTCCTTGCTCCTCACTGCCGACAAAAACAACTTGCACAGATAGAACGTTTGGGCTATAAGGCGCGTGCGTCTAGATAATCGTTCCGAGGGGTCTCCTATTGTCGTGGACCATACCACGGCACTGAGTTAGGGCAAAAAGCGAATTCGGCAGGTATGAGGGCCAAGTAAAGATGACGATTCGGCGACAGCTCAACAGCTATGCCGATTTGCTCTCTACTGGCTGGGAAGGAGGGTATAAGAACTCAGGAAAAACGAAGCGCACTACGTTTTTCGCCAAGAAGGCAGGGAGTGGACCTTCCATTCACTGCACCGGGAGTGACTTCTTTAGGGGTTAAGGAGGGCATATGCAAATAAAGACAATACGCAGAATACATTGGATGGTGCTAAGCACCCTACTCAGTATTGCAACCCTGCTTGGGGGAGCAACATCGTTATGGGCATCAACGCGAATCGGCAATGCAGAACTCCAGATGTGGTACCGCACACGCAACACGTTTCAATCCAGTGGTGGTGATCATCTGAACTGGGTGCAATGGCGTAACGAGATCTACGGCTGGTTCGTCTACGATAAGTTCGTCGATAACGGCAAAATCTTAGGCCAAGACAAACTCGAAATTCCCTTTGTTGAGAATGCGACCTTCAACGCGCGCTATCGCTTCCGCGCTGATCCGGTGTGGACGATCCGCGATGCGTACAAGAAGCGCTATGACAAACACGAACGCAAGAGCTATCTTTTTCCCGAGAACGGCTTTCGTGACTTGTTCATGGACTTAGATTTCGGCCAGGTGGGCGTCGGCAAGCTCTCGGCCCGGATTGGGTACCAACAGATTGTGTGGGGGGAATCGGATCTGTATCGCTCGATTGACGTGATCAACCCGTTGCGCATTGATCAGAACCAGGGGGCGGGTGAGAAGTTCGATGAATTTCGCACGCCGATCTTCGCATTCAAGGCCAATTACAGCATCGGCAACGTGGGCAGTTGGTTCTCCAACGTCTACCTCGAACCGTTCTACTCGCCGGGGTTTCGTGGGCCGAGTTCAAACTTGATTCTTGATGGTCTGGGATTCCGTGCGCCTATACATATGAAAGGCTGCTTAGATAACAACAACAAACTAGTGCCTTACAGTGCGCAGGCCTGTTCGTCCCGACGGGCAGATGGTTCACGGGTGTTCGTGCCGTGGAACCCAACCTGGAAGAGCCGGGCAGGCTCTCGTCATCCCTGGGCCTTTATCGCCCGAGGCCAAAATCCTCGCGGAGGCTCCCCCGATTTCGACAACTCGTCGGACTCACCAGATATTGCCAACACGCGTCAAACTTACGTTCCCAACATCTACGAGGGGAAATGCAAAGGACCTCTCAACGGCATGTGGGGAGCATGTACGACCGCAGCTGGCTTTCGGCTTTTTGGCACCAGCGTCGGTGGGTTTGACTTCTCGCTAAACTACGCCAACATCCCGCAAGGGGTTACCGGGGCGTTCGACTTCAGCGATCTCGTGGGCGCCAAAGTCTACGGCGATGCGGATACCGCGAAAAAGCTCAACCTCGGGACGCCGGTCGGGACGTTCGAGGAAGGCTTACGTCGCTGCTTAGACCCGAAAGGGCGGGGCAACCACGCCCGGAACGACCCAGCCACTCAGGGCCATGGCCAGATTGTCGCTACGAAACTCGTGGGGGCTGATCTCGCAGGCTACAACAACCCGGCCCGCTTCGGACCAAAGGGGGCACTGTTGCCCAATGGTGATACCAAACCCGGCAGACATGGCGCGGCCCGTATCCCTGTCACTGATTGTTTTAATGCCAACTATCACTGGACGCGGCAGAATGTCATTGGCTTTACCTCGACCTACAATGACTTTGAGTACACCGGTGCGGTGTTCCGCTTAGAAGAAAGCTTCAGCGACAAGGAATTTGTCCGCCATCTCCCGCTCGGTTCTGGCCGTAATGGCGTCAATCCTCCGACCGGGAAGACTGCCGATCGGCTCGCCAAGTTCTCGATCCAAGGGGACTACCACAACTTCACTGGGGTGTGGCGCTCGATGCTCGGGTTTGACTTGCTCAAATCGGTCCCATCCTTCAAGTACCTTCCCTTCTTGCATCACTCCTTCTCGGACCAAGCCTGGTTCTTCACTGGACAATGGTTGATGAAGAACCAGTGGAATAACGTGGCTAACCCGCTGTGCTACGTCGTCGACAACGGCGGAAACGGACTCACCAAAGAAGCGGCAGCAGACTTGTCCAGGAAAGACGGCAAACGGCACTATGGCAACTCGCAGTGTCGGAACTACCACTGGAACCATCTGTTGACCTTAGCCGCGGTTAACCAGGGATTGTTCGCCAGCCGGGTCGAGACCCGTAACGCAGTAGTGTTCGAGCCACGGGCACAGGACTGGCTGTTGTTCTCACAGTGGTGGTGGCGCAACGTGTTGGGATACGAGAACATCGAACTCTCAACCGGCGTTGCGTGGTACCCAAGCAGCAGCATGAGTCAAGGGTGGACTGGTCTGTACGGCTTTGCCGATCGTGACCAGTTCTGGTTTGAGATGACGTACTACATCCTTTAACAGATCAAGCCAGTAGTCAGTAGTCAGTAGTCAGTAGGGGGAAAAGAAACCCCTTACTGGCTACTTTGTTTTTGCGGGTGATCGGATAAAGATTACTTGTTCGGTTGTTCTCAGTTGCTAACTAACTCTTGCCGATATCGGCAGTTAGTTTTACCATCAGCCTATGCATTATCAAGACATCATCACTATTGAACCTGGCAAGCGTAGCGGCAAGCCTTGCATTCGAGGTATGAGGATTACGGTCTATGACGTTCTGGAGTATTTAGCCTCCGGCATGTCGCAACAGGAAATCCTTGATGACTTTCCTTACCTCACAGAAGAAGACATCCGGGCCTGTCTGGCGTATGCCGCAGATCGCGAAAAGCGTCTACTTATTATGGCTGCATGAAACTGCTCTTTGATCAGAACTTGTCGCCGCTACTCGTCGGTCGGCTAGTGGACCTGTATCCGGACTCGAACCATGTCTATCCACTCGGACTCGACCGCCTACCGGATCATGAGGTGCGCGAGTATGCACGACTCGAAGGGTTTTTGCTCGTTACGAAGGATGCGGATTTCAGTGACTTGTGTGTATTGCGAGGCTTTCCACCAAAGGTGATTTGGATTCGTCGAGGCAACTGTTCGACGACGGTAATTGAGCAAATCCTCCGTCGACATTACGAGGATATCAAGGCACTCGACACAGATCCGATCATGGGGATATTGACCCTGCTTTGAAGGGGAGGAAGGAGCAGGAAGTCCCTACAGCCTGTCCCCACCCAATTCCCCCAACAACCCCTTCGCCTCCTGCAAATCAACCGTCTCAAATCCTTCCGTAAACCAGCCGTAGACCTCAGATAACATTCTGTGCGCATCTGCGAGCGCGTTCCCTGCTTCTTGTTCCCTGTTCTCTGCTCCTTGCTCTCTGCTCCGTGCTCCGTGCTCCCTGCTCCCTGCTCCGTGCTCCGTGCTCTCTGCTGCTCCCTGCTCCGCCGCTTGTTGTTGGCGCAGCCGGACCAAGCTCATCACTGCCCGCAGCTCTAGTAATTTGGCTTGTTGTTGGCGTGCAAGATCGATGGCTTTCAGGAAGCACTCCTCTGGAGAAGAAAGGGCGACTGGGAGATCGGGCGATGGGGCGACATTGATCTCTTCGCCCTTTCGCCCTTTCGCCCTTTCGCCTTTCTCTATTTTTGCCTTTGGCTCCCTGCTCCGTGCTCCCTGCTCCGTGCTTTCCTGCGCAAGCAGGATCTCTCCCTTGATGCGGTAGAGTTCTGCCGCAAAAAACCGTTCTCCACTGTTATGCATGGCAGTTTCTGCCTCTGCCATCGCCTCCAGTGCCTCTCCGATTCGTTCCAGGTTTCCCAGCGCCGCCGCAAGGAGTCCCTGCCATGCCGACATCCCAAATCGCGCTTTGGCAGCATGCATAGCATTGATCCCTTGGAACATCAGAGGCACGCCTTCGTCACTCTGTCGTTGTTCAACGAGTGCACAACCTCGAAAGAGTGTCCCGATAGCAACGTATTGAACAAACCCATGCGCTTGCGCTCCCGGCAACAACACATCGACCTGTTCTTCTGCTGTGTCCCCTTCCCGACGACTCACATGCAACCACGCCGCTAGGACAAGAGCCGCGACTTCATTGTACGGATGCGACAATCCTTGCGCCCAGGTCACTGCGGCTTGACTCTGCTGTAACGCCAAGTCGGCATGTCCAAGAACCCACGACGTGAGAGAATCAAAGGACAGGCCCACCATCTTTGGATCAAGCAGATACTGAGGATGTTGCTGCGTCTCATAGAGAATCGCTTCCTGCATAAAATGTGTATGCGCAGCAGTAAAATCGCCACGATAGAATGCGCAGATTCCTCCCGTAAGATGAGCCCAGAGCTGCACCAGTGGGTCCTTTTCGCTTTCAGCCTGCGTCATCATCTGTTCGGCAAGCTCCTGCGCGGCGGCTAATTCTCCACGGACCAGTCTCACCATCCACAGGCCCAGTAACACCAAGAAGGGCATCTCGTTTGCCCCGAGCTGCTGGTGTAGTTTGATGATCTGCGTATAGCTGTGCTCGACTTCTGAAGAGGCTTCTCCCTTCAATGCCATGAGCGGACCGATCACGGCCAAATGAAGAAGCTGCTCCTGCCGGGTACGGTCAGGCGAGTCTGGCCAGTGGTGGAGCAGTTCTACTCCTTTGGCAAAGTGGGCATTCGCTTCTTGAAAGGCACACCGCCACACGGCATTCTCCGCAGCCTGGTGGAGATACTGTACAGCACGGCGATAGTCACGCCCCAGGGCAAAATGTCTGGCTAAGACGGCAGCATTTTCTCTCGTTTGCTCTCCGCACCCTTCTTCAATCCGTATCCCAATGCGCAAATGTAAGCGTGCACTCCGCGCTCCTGTCACTCGTTGATAGAGCACATGTTGATAGAGAGAATGGATAAAAGAGTAACTTGTTGCGACTGTCCCATCAGACCATTCTTCGATTCCTCGTTCCCACAGGAACCGCCCGCGACGCGCGAGGGCACGACACCGCTCTTCAACCTCAACGACATCACTCTCCACCCCCGCGGCTACTGCTGCCGCAGAAAACTCGACTCCAGCAGCACTTGCCACCTCCAGCATCTGTTGATCTTCTGGAGTGAGACGTTCTATCTGTTTCTCAATCATTTGCTGGAGGTTCTGCGGCACCACCTCCAGCATGTCCTCTACTGACGGGAGGAAACTTCCCTCTCCTTTTTCACTCCCGCGTGCTATAAGGTAGTCCGCAACATTGATGAGAAAAAGTGGATTTCCGTCGGTACGTTGGTATAGACAGGACGCCAGCGTGGCGAGCGGCAAGCCCGCTCGGAGTTCTGGTGGGAACCGTAAGTCAAGATATGCAGCTACCTCAGCTTGCGTCAGTAACGGCAGCACGATTTCTTCACACTGACGATGCAACGACAACTCGTGCGTCAGTGTCGAGAGCGAATGTCCGCTCACTGGGAGTTCCGCAGGCCGGTACGTGCCAATCACCAACAAGCACGCCGGATCACGTCTACAGGCCAAGAAGGCAAGAAAATCGAGAGTTGAGGCATCACACCAGTGCAGATCCTCCAGCACCAAAACAAAGGGGTGCGTCGCGGTCGCAACTTCCATCGCCTCAGCCATCTCTCGCAACATGCGCTCGTGCGTGG
>JAYVFX010000829.1:0-2957 GCA_043772795.1 Deltaproteobacteria bacterium | reverse complement strand
TGTTCCTCCCAGCGCGGATGGGTAGCGTCAATAATATGGAGCAGAAAATCAGCCGTGCGGACCTCTTCCAACGTACTCTTGAAGGCATCAACTAATTGGTGTGGCAGTTTGTTGATGAATCCTACGGTGTCAGTCACCATCACTGCCTCGCCGCCAGGCAGGTCGAGGCGTCGACTGGTCGGATCAAGGGTAGCAAACAGTTTGTCCTCGACCAGCACGCCAGCGTGCGTCAACGTGTTCATCAACGTAGATTTCCCGGCGTTCGTATATCCGACCAGTGCCACAGTGGGGAATGGCACCCGCTCGCGCTCCTGTCGCTGTAATCCACGCGTTCGTTCAACATCCAACAGGCGTCGTTTGAGGGTCGAGATCCGTTCCTTAATGCTGCGACGGTCCACTTCCAGTTGAGTTTCGCCAGGACCACGCGTGCCGACGCCACCGCCGCCTAACCGCGAAAGGTGCGACCATTGTCGAGTGAGTCGCGGCTGGAGATATTCAAGCTGGGCCAATTCGACCTGGAGTTTTCCTGCCAGGCTCTGCGCTCGTTGGGCAAAAATATCGAGGATCAGTTGGCTGCGGTCGATGACTTTCACTCCTAGTGACTTTTCGAGATTGCGTTGCTGCGCGGGCGACAAATCATCGTCAAAAATAACCACATTGGCCTTGGTCTCGACGACCTGGTCTTTTACTTCGTAGACTTTTCCCGAGCCAATGAAAGTTGCCGGATGAATGCGGTCACGCAGCGGCTGACTGATTGTACCTATCACTTTGAGTCCGGCTGTGTCACTGAGGCGCGCCAACTCAGCTAGTGAATCTTCGGTCAAAAACTGCACCTTCTCCGAGTGCTGTGTCTCGACCCGTGACCGATCAACCCCAACCAGTACGACGCGCTCCGGTCCAGGCTGCGCAGTGTAATAGTAACCAGGCTTCGGATCGATCCCATTGGTAAAGTCGCGTTGTCTCCCCATATATTGAGAATCAGCTTACAGGTAACTGACTACCGGGAAAAGAGAGGGGCTGTGGTTTCTTTACCTGCAGTGAATAGCTGGGGCGAAGCCCAACAATGTCGAAACTGGAGAGTCGGTGGGCAACTCTCCGCTTTTGCCCACCCAACCTCTCGAAGTTGTCCATGAAAACAGTGACCGCGACGGTCGCGCTCCCAGAAAGCAGCAATCACTCACCTAAACGACGCAACTCCGCTACCAAACAGCCGCTCCACCGCAACCAACATAGCACGCGTCGGAGACACACTCAAATCCTGTGGCAACGCAATAACGGTCTCGCTATAGTCTGGACGCATCAAGTGGATAAACGTCTGGCAGTTGCCGAAATGCTGTCGCAACACATCTTTGAGCGCAACCATATCTTCTTTAGTCGCTACATCTGCCGGCACCTGGATGTGAACTTGCCGCACCTCGTTGGTCGCGACCGATTCGAGCGGCACCACTTCGTTGGCGATAATCTGACAACGATCTTCGTCGACATCAAGCGATCCACTCAAACACACAGGTTGATCAGCATGCAGCGTCGCTTCATGTTGGCGATAGGCTTCCGGCCAGACAATCACTTCGACGACGCCTTCTTTGTCTTCTAACGTAAACGTCGCATAGCGATCGCCTTTCTTATTGTTCTTCAGCTTGAGCGAGTGCACCACGCCAGCCAGCTTAACCTTCTCCTGATGCTGTCGCGTCTTGAGCAAATCGGTAGTCAACGACACCACGCCGTGTAAACGACCGACATATTTGTCGAGCGGATGGCCGGTAATAAAAAACCCCAGTGTCTCTCGTTCGTTCTTGAGTTTGTCAGTGTCGCTCCATTCCTCAACCTTCGGCAACTCCGGGCGCCCGTTGCCGTTCTTGGTCGGCAAGCTTGCGAACAACCCGAGTTGGTTCGCATTGTTCTCGCCTTTCGCCGCTTGCTCTGCCTTCTTCATCGCGTCTTCAATACAGGCAAAAAGCTGAGCACGAGGGAGCTTAAACGAATCAAGGGCACCACACTTTGTGAGACTCTCAAGTACCCGTTTGTTCACTTGCGACCCACGGACCCGTGAACAGAACTCATACAGCTCGGTAAACGGCTCCTCCTGCCGCGCGGCTTGGATCGCTTCGATCGCCTTTGATCCAATGCCTTTGACCGCGCCAAGACCGAAACGAATGGTCTCGCCACTGACAGTGAACGCGTCATCGCTTTCGTTCACGTCGGGCGGCAAGACCTGAATATCCTGCAACCGGCATTCGGCAATATTTTTGTACGTCTTGTTGGTATCGCTCATCTCAATACTCATGAGCGCAGCCATGAATTCTTGTGGATAATGGGTCTTGAGATACGCAGTCTGATACGAGATCAACGCATAGGCAGCGGCATGCGAGTTATGGACGACAATATCTTCTGCCACAAACGTGTGCGTTCCCTCCACTGTCAGGTCGTACACCTCTTCGACATCGCCTTTCTCTATCGCAACGACCTTGTCCCAATAGATCTCAGCCTGGGCGTAACGGGCAAGAAGAGCACTCTGAGTGAGTCGCGCCAACAGGGCAACGGTACGGCGCGATATCCCTCGCTTGGTCGCATTGGGCCTAAGAATGCCTGAGGAGATCCCGTACTGGGCTAAGAAGGGATGCGGCCCCATTCCTGTCGCCTCAGCAGCATACCCAACTTCAGCACTCACCACTGGCAGCAGACTCAACGGAAGAATATCTTTCGTGCTCCGCGCTGGGTCCTCTTCGAGATTGGCGAGCAGCGTCTCCATATCTCGCCGCCGTTTGCCAACAAGATGAGGACCGATAAGAGTGGCAAAGCGACGAAAAGCATCCGCGCCACCGAGTACATTTACAGTGTACCCATATCGTTCTTCGTCTCGATAGCGAAAGGTTTTGCTATGAACACGGCTCATCAAGCCCAGTCGAAGTAAAAGATGCTGCACTCCTTTGGCCAACACTTCGGACGAGGTTGCGTAG
>JAYVFX010000828.1:0-15403 GCA_043772795.1 Deltaproteobacteria bacterium | reverse complement strand
GTGGCGGGACGTCGGATTTCACGCGGATTATTTCGGGTGGTGATGTGAATGTCGGTAACGTCCCGCTCGGGGTGATTCCACCAAGTGTGAAGTCTCTTGCAGTGACTGTTTCTCCTACGACGCTCACAGGTCCGGGTGCAACCGCGCAGCTTTCTGTCGTCGCGACGCTTTCCAACAATTCAACCAAGAACATCACCAATGGTGTTGACGGCACGACGTATACCAGTAGCAATCCACGGATTGGTGCGGTGAATGCGAATGGTCTGATCACGGCAGGAACGCAGAGTGGAACGCTGATTGTGAGCATGGTGAATGACGGTGTATTTGCGTCGAAACTGATCACGGTTTCCCTTTCTAATGACAGCGACGGCGATGGACTGCCTAACGACTTTGAGGCAGCCAATGCTTGCCTGAAGCCTACCGTGCCAGATGGAGACGCCGACCCGGACAATGACGGCGCAACGAATCTCGCAGAGTTCAACGCTGGCACGAATCCCTGCACGGCAGATACTGATGGTGATGGACTGAACGACGGTCAAGAAATTGCCATTGGCTCGAATCCAACTTTGCCAGATTCCGATGGTGACGGTTTGTTAGATGGCGCGGAAACCAACCCGACCGGAGATGATGACGGAGATGGAAAGATCAACATCCTCGACTCCGACCGCGACAACGATGGACTGCCTGATGGCATTGAGGTGCGCATTTGCGGCACCCCAACCTGTGCGAGCCCTACTGCTGACAGCGACGGTGATGGTCTATCCAACATTGACGAAGTCGGACTCAAGACTGACCCAAGTAAAGCTGACACGGATTTCGACGGGCTCAATGATGGCGGAGAAGTATTGAACAAAACAGATCCGTTTAAACCTGATACCGATTCGGACGGCTTTTCAGACGGCATAGAAGTCGAAGGCAAATCAAATCCTCTCGACCCTGCTAGCAAACCATTCGATCCGAACAAGCCGCTGCCAGGTGATGTTGCGAGCGTAACATTTTCGATCGTGAATAGTGTTACTCCACCGCCGCCACCAACGGCGACCCAAGGAGAAGCGGTGGGATTCACATTTTCGGTCGTCAATAGTGCTGTACCCCCGCCGCCACCTACTGCTACTCAAGGAGAGGCTAGCGGAGTGACTTTCTCAATCGTCAACTCAACCAATCCCAGTCAGTCACCAGCAACAAGTGAAACAACGAGTTCAACATTCAGTGTGCAAAACACGCCATAAGGAGAGCTTGTATGAGAGTACGACACAAAGGATCTGAAATGCTCGCCTTGATATTTACCGCACTTGCGTTCTTTTTAAGTCGCCCCCCACTTCTCCACGCACAGACGTTTAACTGCGGTTCAACAGGAGCAAATGGGGCTTTGGATGTGACGACGCCAGGGACCTACGACTTTTATCCTGGGAATCCCGTGCAGTTCTCTTCGCTTAGCGATCCAGAAGGTGACAATATCTTCCATTTTACCACTATTAATATTGCGTCAGGTGTGACACTGCGTATGTCAGGAAGATTTCTGAATGGACCAGTGTTCTTGCTTGCATCAAGTGACGTGAGAATTGATGGAACAATCGATCTGAAGGGTGAAGACGGGGGTCCTAACACGTCAATTCCGGCTAATAGAACTGTCGCGATGCCTGGAGCAGGTGGATATGCGGGAGGCATTGGCGGAAAAGCTAATTTCCCAGCTCAATCCGGCGGCGGGCCTGCTGGAGGAGTATCTGGGACTGGCATTTTCCACGGTAATGCGGGGGGTGGTGGGTTTACTGGCAACGCATTCTTGATTCCACTCATAGGCGGCTCAGGAGGTGGAGGCGGATACTTTCCTAATCCTCCGGATCCTTTTGGTGCAGGTGGCGGTGCAGGTGGTGGTGCAGTACTGATCTGCAGTTCTTCCTCGCTCACTGTTAATGGGTCAATTACTGCAGCAGGAGGTAATGGCGGTCAAGGTGCTAATCCTGGCGTAACTCTAGGTTTCGGAGGAGGAGGTGCTGCAGGCGCTATTCGCCTTGTCACTCCTGTCCTCAAAGGAACAGGAAGTCTCGCAGCGAGTGTTATCCGCTTCGAAGCATTTCAGCAAAATTTCACCGGCACTCCGCAACCTCCTGCAGCGGTTCTAGCTTCCCCCTTTGCACTTTTCCTTCCTTCAACTTCTACTCCCGCGGTACGTGTGACGAGTATCGATGGAAAATCTGTCCCGGCAAATCCCACAGGGAGCTTTACACTACCGGATGTAGGAATCAGCAAATCAACACCAGTTACGGTCAACATTGCGGCGAAGAATGTTCCGATCGGAACAGTTGTGAAGCTGTATATCTCTTCTGAAAATGCAACAGATCAAACGGTTGATTCTACTCCACTCACAGGAAGTTTGTCCGCATCGACCGCTACAGCAACTGTCACGTTCCCATCTGGCTTCTCGCTCGGATACGTGCGGGCGACGTGGACGAATCAGTAGGGCAAGGCGAAAAGGGGAAATGGGAAAAAGGGGAAATGGGAAAAAGGGGAAATGGATAAAGGATAAGGGATAAAGGGAAAGGGCGAAGAAGGCTATGGGCTTCAGGCTGTAGGCTGTAGAGGAAGAGAAGAACAACGAAGAGTCTCAGAGTCTGGGAGTCGGGAAGAAAGAACCGGGGAAGCGGAAACGGGGAGAACGGACGAGCAATCTTTCTTTCGGGGGAGAACGAGGCATGATAAGAACAGAGAAGCAAAAAAGATGTATAGTCCGCGGCCATAGTGGAGCAGCCTAATGGAAAGAATTGAACTTGAACTTGATGAGCAAACAATGCAGCGAGCACGACGTCTTGCTGAGGCTCGGCGTTGTACGCTGGAACAGCTCCTTACCGAAATGATCGAGCGCCTCGGCCCAGGCACGACTACGGACGATGTCTTCCTGGGGATATTTGCTCAGGAGCCTGAGTTGATTGATCACGTGGTCGAGTCCGCAATGCACGCACGTGAAACAGACCCCCTGAGACATAACGGTGGATAAAGCACTCCTGGACACGGATATTTTCTCGGAGATTCTCAAAGGGAAAAATCAGCAGGTCGTCACAACAGCGGCCAACTATCGGGCGCTTTTTGGCCGTTACACCATTTCCATTGTTACTGTGATCGAAATCGTCAAAGGCTTTCACAAAATAAGCCGTGAGGATCGTGTTCAACAGTTCTTGGGTGGGCTGCCTACCGCCGAGGTGCTGTCCCTAGACCTCCACAGCGCCGAACTTGCGGGGCGGATCTATGCGGACTTGGAGCGAGTGGGGCAGCCCATTGGTCGCGCTGATCCGATGATCGCCGCCATTGCCTTGCGGTATGATCTTGTGCTGGTCACAGGTAATCTCTCTCATTTTCAGCGTATTCCTGCGCTCGGCTACAATTTGAAGATCGACAATTGGCGAGCGCAAAATCCTTAACGGTAGAGGAAGCAGACTCGCCTCAGACCGTGAGAGAAACCGGAAGGAATTTCCTATGCCAAAGCTGCCTAGACGAGCGTTCCTGGGTCGGGTCGGTGGCATAGCAGCGACAACCCTCGCGGCTGGAGTCGTGGGCGTTCCTTCGTTGTTTACCTCGACCTTAGCCAGTGATCATAGGGGCGGTATGACCGCGAGCGAGACACGCTCGCGACGTCAGGAAGCCTACCGCCGCCGCCAAACTGTCGCGCTGGGCCATCGCAATGCCCCCCTTCCCTCTTTCCCAACTAATGGTGATGAGACACGTTATTCCAACCGGATCGCGAGTTTTACCAAAGGACTGCCTCATGACGAAAAGGGAGAGGTTGATCCATCGGCGTACACCGCGTTGTTGAACGCACTTACCACTGGCCAAGCGACCGCGTTTGAGGCGATTCCGCTGGGCGGCAAAGTCAAATTTGCCAACCCACAGGCAGCCTATGCGTTTGTCTTTGAAGGACCAGATCCGCATCAGTTTACACTCAACGCGCCTCCAGCTTTTAGCAGTGCGGAGACGGCGAGTGAAATGATTGAATTGTACTGGCAGGCGCTCACTCGCGATGTGCCCTTCTCGGAGTATGAGACGCATGAACTGACAAACGCCGCCGCCACTGATTTAGCCACCTGCTCGGACTTCCACGGACCGAGAGCTGGGGGTGCTGTCACTCCTGCTACGCTGTTTCGCGGGCTGACTCCCGGAGATGTGGTTGGTCCATATCTCTCACAGTTCTTGTGGTTAGATGTTCCTCACGGCAACATGATCCTCACGCAGCGCGGGCGAGTTTCTGTCGCGGCCGATGACTATATGACCACCTTTCCTGAGTGGCTGCATATTCAACGTGGACTCCTCCCGCAGCGCAGCTCGGTGGCAGACTCCACCATCCGTGGAGAGAGTTTAGAGCTATTACAGATTGTTGGTCTGCCAGCCCGGATTAATGTCCTGGACAGCACTCCTCGTTACATTCGTAACACTCGTGACCTGGGAGAGTATGTCCATCAGGATTTCAGTTATCAAGCTTTTCTCCACGCGGCGCTGATCTTATTGGGCCGTCAGCTCCCGTTCAAAGAGGCAAACCCATACACTCGACTCGTGACGCAAGGAGGCTTCATCACTTTCGGTGCTCCTCATCTCCTAGACCTGGTCGCACGGGTCGCCAACGCTGCGCTCATGGCAGCCTGGTGTCACAAGTGGTTGGTGCATCGAAGGCTCCGGCCTGAAGAATTTGCCGGACGCGTTCATCAACACATGGGGAAAGCGGCACAGTACCCAATCCACACGGAGCTGATGAACTCCACTGCGCTCAACGCCGTGGCTCGCGCCACTGGCAGTTCTCTCCTGCCGATGGCGTATCCGGAAGGGTGTCCGACGCATCCTGCCTATCCAGCCGGACATGCGGCCATTGCCGGGGCCTGCACAACAGTGCTTAAGGCATTCTTCAAAGAGACCGCGATTCTCCCTGACCCCATGATTGTTGGTCCGGACGGCTTCTCGCTTCTTCCTTACAAAGGACCAGATCTTTCAGTCGGCGGAGAAATGAACAAATTGGCGTCAAACATCGCGCTGGGACGCGACGCGGCTGGCGTACATTGGCGGTCGGACAGCTTTGCAGGGCTACAGCTGGGAGAAGCTGTAGCAATCGGGATTCTGACCGACCTACGTACAACGTATCACGAGGAGTTCCGCGGTTTTTCATTGACGAAGTTTGATGGGAAAACAATCACAATCTGAGCCCCGTAGGGTGGGTCTTGACCCACCCTACATCTGAATACTATATCCCTCTCCGGGTCAGCATGACCTTCACAGTTTCCGCCATAATCCGCATATCCAACCATAACGAGTAGTTATAAATATACGCGAGGTCGTATTTGAGTTTGTATTCTGCGGTGGTATGATACTCACCATTCACTTGCGCGAGTCCGGTCAGTCCAGGTTTGACTTGCAAGCGTTCGGCGTATCCGGGAATCGTTCGCAGGAACTCTCCGGCGAATTCCGGGCGCTCGGGTCGCGGGCCCACCAAACTCATTGTGCCATTCAAGACGTTAAAGAGTTGCGGGATCTCGTCAACACGCGTCGCTCGTAAAAATCGTCCGACCTTCGTGATCCGTCCATCCTCCACTCCTGCAAGCACAGCCCCAGTCGCGGCTTCCGCCCGATCGATCATGGTGCGGAGTTTATACATGACAAATTCCTTACTATCGCGACCAACGCGTCGTTGGCGATACAAGGTCGGCCCGGATGACGTCAGCTTGATACAGCAAGCCGCCACGATTAACACCGGACAGCAGATCAATAACAGCACCGCCGCAAGTCCAACATCCAATACCTCTTTGAGAAGGAACGCGAGGTCTTCTTGTGGATCTTTGAGCACTTCAACTAATGGCACATCGTGTAACTGCAACGTTGATACCCGACCCACTAAGATATCGTACACCGAAGGCACAACGAGGACGCGAGGACGGTCTTCCCCTTCTCGCCACCCGCCTGAAGAACGTACCAAACTATCAATAAAAGAGTCTTTCCAGGTCGGTTGCGATAAGAGAATGACCTCTTCGATGTCGTGTTCGCGCATAAGATCGGGAAGATTATCCATACTCCCAAGCCACGGTACGGTGGACTGCGCATTCATCGGTACCTGTCCATCGACAGCCACTAGACCGACCAACACTAACCCTGGCGTATGAAAAACCTCTGGGAGTCCGGCAACAAAAGTCTGGAGATCCGCTGCCACACCAACTAAGAGGACACGGAAGGGTCGCACCCGTGCGAGCCAACGCACGACCCACACCCGCAGACTTGCCACGCCAACCGTATTGAGGATCCACAGCAAGACCAGCACCGAACGGGGAAAGAACAGGTCTCCACGAAAAAAATACCAGGCCGAGGTTGCGAGCAACTGCACCCCTAACGCAGCGGCAACATTCGTCACTAGCCGCGTTCGATGCACGAGGGCATGCAAGTCATAAAAACCAAAAAAATATAGCAGGATAATTTGCGACGCCGCCAGAATGAACAGCGGGTGATTGACTTCGGTAAAGCGGATCGATGGCAACAAATCCACCGTGAACGGAAACGAGACGTGAATACGCAACACAAAGGCAATGAGATACATCAACAAGACACAGATAACGTCGGCCAGCATCAAAACCAATAGCGTGGTCTGGTACCGTAGTGTCCGTCGTCGTACCGTCGATCCTGGGAAAGCAGTGTCAGCCATACCTCATCAGTTACGAAGGAGAAACCATATCGAGAGGCTGAGCAGCTCCCAGACGGCGATAGAGTTTCCGCCGGGAAAACAGGTAGCCATGTTTCCAGAAGTAGTAGCCTATGCCCCACAGATGTTTCCAACTCAACCCGGAAAACACTGAGCGCGCCACCCGTCGTTCCTTATGGATGACCACCGCCTCTGGATTGTAGACCACCTGCCATCCAGCTTGCCGTAGTCGCAAACAGAGGTCGACATCTTCCGGCCCATAGAAAATCTTTTCATCCAATAACCCTACGGCCGTCAACGCCTCACGGCGAATGACCTGGCATGCACCGATCACATAGTCAACCGCACGGATGGAGTTATGATCCCACTCTGCCATCTCCGTCTCCCGCCGGAGTCGCTGCACAGACGCGATTGGCATTTGTCGCGCGAGTTTATCAATCAACGTGGGATAGTAACGACAGGTGAGATGGAGGTTCCCATTGAGGTCGATCAGCTTCGGAGCACAGAGCCCCACGTGGGGATGTGTCTCCATGTACGCAATGAGGTGATCGAAGGCTCCAGGCTCTACCGCGGTATCGTCATCAAGCAGGATAATATAGTCCCCTCGTGTAACAGCGATACCTTGATTGCGTCCGGACGCGACACCGCGGTTCATACGGTTCACCATGAGCTGCATCCACGGAAACTCAAGCCGCAGAGACGCCGGGGTGTATCCGCGCGAGCCGTTATCCACCACGAGGACTTCATGTGGACACGCAGTGATAGCCTGCGGCAACGACTGTAAGCAGCCACGCAAAAGATCTGTCGAGTTCCAGGTCAGAATCACAATCGAGGCCTTGATCACTACCGCTTCCCCCCCCACTCTTTGGTTGACGAGAACGGACGATACAAAGAGTAGAAATCCGTGCGAGTCAATGCCAGCCGTGCCCACCCACGCGCAACTCCCCTAATCGCCAGCGAGAGCAGAACCAGCGGATAGTCAGCACAAGAAAGTCCGCGCCAGAAGTGTGACCAGCGATACTGCGCAATCGGTCCTTCGGCGAGCAGCTCGCTATGTTCTCGAAGAATTTGCAACTTCCCACCTTCTGTTCGTATCCGTTCGGCAAAATAATCTCGCCAGGTCATTGGCGGTACGAAGAAAACCTGGGCGTTCAGCTCTTTGGCAACGTGCGCTCTTCCGACTGCCACTGTCAACCAGGCATCTTCCAGTAACAGATTGTCAGGAATTCCATTCGGCAGCACGACTTTGCGCAGCAAGAGCAATCGCCCTCCAGCGTTACCGAAATCGAAGCGGTAGGGAATCGCACCCATCCGGCCCCACAGCGTACCACCATCGGGAAGGAAGGGCACTTCCCGCGCAGCGACCAAATGCAGGGTAGGCTCTTGCTCCATCCGTGTATAGAGCGTGTGTACAGCGTCGCGGTCGACTCGCACATCAGCGTCAGAGAAAAGTACCAGGGTCCCCAGAGCGTGCTGCCAGAGCGCATTCCACGCCGGAGGTTTACCTTTGCGTTCGGTTAACAAGATTGTGCAGCGGGGAAAAGGTACTGACTGGTGGGAGGAAGGGGCGAAAGGGCGAAAGGGCGAAGGGGCGAGTCTCTCTGTTGGACCATCGAGCCAGATCTCCTCACATCGCACTCCATATTGCCGACAAAACTCACGCACCGCCGCCAGTGGAACACACGCTTCACCTGGACGAATTCCATTAATGCAAATGAGCAGTTCACCGACCAGTCCTGCAGGTAACTCCTGGTGCAGACATGCTTCGCGCACGCTTTCCAATGTTACGCCGAGCCCAGGCTCGGTCGCGCGACAAGGAATGACAACAGACAGTGAGTCGGTCATCGTCGTTGCCCAATAAGGGACCTGTAGTGCCCTTCAATCACCTCTACATCTGCCGCGATAGATTGAACCGCGGGAAAATTCCCCGATAACTTCGCCACCAAAGACGGATCAGCCATAAACCGCTCTAACGTTCGTCGTAAGTCCGCAACATCGCGGGGACGGAAGAGCAATCCATTCACTCCATCCTGTATCCATTCTGGCATGCCGCCAAATACGGCTGTCACTACTGGTTTCCTGGCGAGAAACGCCTCCCGAATGACAAGTGGCGCGTTCTCATACCAGATCGACGGCACGACGACGACATCGACTTCTCCGAGAATGCGTCCAACCTCACGATGCTCGTAGCGCCCCATCATACGAATATGCGGCGAGCGTCGCAGTTGGGCGAGAAATTGTCCCCGGTCAGGATACGGGGCATAATCGGTCTCGCCGCCATAGATGCGCAGTTCTGCGGTCGTCAATGGCTCAAAGGCTTCGACCAGATGGTGAATACCTTTCACAGGATCGACGACACCAATGTAGCCGAAGATGAGCGGGCGAGGATTCGGTTCCGATTCCGTCGTTCCCGCAACAATCCCCTCTCCCACTGGGTGAGGGTTCAGAGAAGCATCGACACCGCCTCCGACTCTTTTTATATCTGCAGTTTGGATACCAACCTGCGCGTGTGTGACATTCTGGTGTTCATCTCCGTTCTGAGTAAGGACCAACGGCGGCAACCCACACTCCGAGAAAATAATCTTTTCCGCTGGAACACCAAACGCAAGAAATTGTTCACGCAGAAACCGAGAGGGAGCAAGAAAAAGCGACACCTGTTGGCAAAGTTCGCGTATGTGCTGCATCCGTTGGTTAATCTGGTCACGCGCATGAGGCGACGCGGGGCGAACGGCAACATACTTCGCATGCACCCAGCGCAAGAAGTCACGAGCCCAAAGATGCGTCCCCGGTGCAGGTTTGAAGCGCTGATACACGGGGGTCAACTTTCCAGCTAGAAGGTGCGCAAAGCACCGTGCACACCCGTCATCCGTTTGTCCTGCACATACAGACAGGTCTGGTTTGAGAAACCGTCCGCGTTGGCAAATTAGCCAATAGTCATGCAGTGTCATAACCACCGGAACGCCACGACGGGTTGCCGCCTGTACACAACCTATCGAGAGGTACATCAAGTGATGAATATGCACGATATCAGGCGTGATGCGATCGAGAAACGTACCGAAGTGTTGCGTGATTTGTGGGTTGTCGTAACTTTGAGTGAAGTCCGCAAGACGGCGGAAGGTATTGTTAATACGGGTAATCGGCAAACTGTCACGAACAACCACGTCAACAGCGTACTCGGAACGGTCTGTATCGTTGCTCCGCGAGAAAACGTGGACGTCGTGACCGCGATGCAGCAGCTCGTAGGAAAGCTGCGCCGCGTAGGTCTCAGTCCCCCCGAGATTTTCTGGCGGAAAGCCTTGGACTACTTGGACAATGCGCATGAGCGAACTTTCTCCTCCTCCACAATATCCGAAGGGTACAAATCGGAGGCGACTATTGGTTCCGTCCGAACGAACAGAGTCTATATAATTTCGTTTTTGATAGACGTAAGATTTGGCCTAGCGAGGTTCGGTGGGCTATACCGACGTTGTCCATCTCGCTGTCCCTTCTTGTAAAAATAGATGCGATTAAAAAGATAGAACGGATAACGGCACATGGCGCACAACGCGCGCTGCTGCCAGAGGGCCTGCATATCCAGTCCGATACGCTTGAACGCATTCCGCTTCATTATTGACTTCACCTGCGGGGTCTTATTTGCCCATGGATCAGGTGCGCTATGGACCTGTGCTAAATACTGCACCATGAGTCCTTCGTTATACCAACGCTGTCGCCAGTAGCGCAGGCGCGGAGGGTGGCTATGAAGAACAGCAGCAGTATGGACGTACCGCACCTTGTAGGAGGCAGGAAGGGTATAGGCCCAGAGAAAGTCTTCTCCCAGAGGAATCGTTTCATCAAAGGGATGCCGGAGGACCACTTGTCTCCGCAGTGCGCTGTTGGCATTGGAAAAGGGCGCGCGGACGGTGTTGTCTTTCCGCAACGTATACGCCTCCCGTAATTCTCTCTCTTCAAACAGATTCACACCTGTGCGCGGCTTTTGTTGACCGTAAGTTGCGGCAATTGTAGCGTCGCTTTCTAGTGGTGCAATCAGTTCCCATAGCCACAGGTGGTGACACGGGGCACAGTGCGCCGACAGAAAGATTATGTATTCTCCTCGTGCTAAGGCTGCTCCATAATTGAGTGCATACCCAAAGGTGAATTTCTCTGGTTGCACTCTCTCCACCTGCACTGGAAACCGCCGCACGATGTCAAGGGTACGGTCCTGTGAGCCCGAGTCCAGAACAATAACCTCATAGGAATCGGCAAGCTCTTGCGTCACGACTTGCTGCAGCACTTCGCCAATGCAGCGTTCTTCGTTCTTGCTGCGAATGATGATCGACGCTTTCATACAAGAAACTGATTCGGTCTCCGCTCAACCAGAACGGGATGATGCATGGCGCACCTCTTCGGTATGGTGCGCGCGATACTACCCTATGCGTTTTCCGATCCCCAACAGCACACGATAGGCCATTTTCAAGGTCTTCCGTAGTACCACCCCCTGCCATCCCGAAAGGTAACTAGCTCGCTCCCGGATGCGCCGCAGGACGAGGTCCAATTCAGAGGGCTGCGCAGGCGGGACCTGGTCTTGCCTTGTCCCTTTTCCATGAGAGGGGTGAAATCGTAAAAGTCGAAGCCCTCCCCACTGCACTGGGTGCCCACGGTATGTCTGATCGGTTTGCGTCATCGCGAGTGATAGCAGTCCACAATCAATCAAAGGATATTGTTGCAGTGCAGTATCAATAGCTTCTTGTACTTCAACATAGTGAACATCGTGAAAAAGCACATAACTTCCTGCGTGCACCAATCGGCTTACAACCGCCACGTCGTTGAGGACTCCTTGGTAGCTATGATCTCCATCAACCAATACGAAATCGAATTGCCTCTGTTCGCTTCCCACCGCACGCTGAATCGCTGCCGTGTCTGTCGATACCCCCTTCACCAACGTCGCGCGATGAGCGATACGCTCCCAATGTTCCGGGACAATTTTTGGCGCGGGATCAACACAGACTAGCTTCCCACACTCTGCCGCATCCATAGCGGCACAAATGATCATGGCCGATCCTCCCTCCGCCGTCCCAATTTCTAGCACCAGCGCAGGTCGCAACCCATAGATGAGCGAGTACAACAGTAGCCGCTCTGGGAGCACCATCTGCGCAGGAGACTCGTAAAAAATCTCGAACGGCATATCCTCTTTCCTTTACAAATACAGACACCCCTGAATCCTCAGCTACCTGCCTATGATTCTGGCGGGGGCTCTATCCGTAGGACTTTCTTGAAGACCTTCTTGAGCGTCAGAGAACGCATCGCCTGACGAGCGAACCAGTTTTTGCGAAACCGACTGATGAGTTGTCCACCAACTTCATATTCACGCCAGGAGATCCCGTTGCCGTTCGAGAGAGAATGAGTAGCATTCGTTCGTGAGCTCACTACTAATTCGTTACAACGCCGCTCTAAGTCCTCCATATAGGTTCGTTGCGACGTAATAAACCGATACTGATCCTCCCACGCCATCCCCAGGGTCTTGACCTCTGCTTGCAATTGATCCCGGATTTTTTCCAACGTCATGACATACTCGTGCGGAGGATCGCCTGCCTGTTGCGCTGGCTGAAACCAGTTCCGCCCCGGTCCATTCGCATTCTGCAGGTTGAAAAGTTCGACACCCCATTCTCGGTAGCGCTCTGGATGATGCTGTGTCAGCAGATCATACAGATAAAGAAATTGATCGCGATTGGCACTACGGAACATTGAGCCAGCGCGAATCCGATAGCGAACCAGCGGATAAGGCAGGCTCACCGTCACGCCCCCCATGTCGAGCATCGTAAGCCAGGCTTCATAGTCCTCGAAATTGTACTCAAAGTTCACGGCGTTACGCGCCGCTCGCAAAAACGCAGCCCGTCGGGCAACGGCGATAATCGCAATCATATTGTGACCAAGCTGATAGGGAAATTCCCCGTTCCACGTCGGCCATAAGTCGTTTGACTCGCCAAAGAAACGCAGCCAGGAACATACCACAGAAACATTCGCGTAGCGTTGCATGACCTCGACGGCCCGCTGAAAAAAGTCAGGTCCTACGACATCATCGGCATCTACGAGTGCCACAAACTCGCCGCGCGCAGCCTCTGCACCAACTTGACGGGCGGAAGCTAACCCTTGATTCTCAGTGTGGATGATCCGGAGGTGCGGCAGGCGTCGGTTTTCGAGCTCGTGGAGCACAGCAAGGCTCTTCGGCTCTGTGCTGCCATCATCGATAATAAGGATTTCACAAAGAGTATAGGTTGCTGTGAGAACGCTCTCGACCGTTTCTGGCAAGTAGTCCCCAAGGTTATGAAAGGGGATGATAACGGACAGCAGCCCAGCTTGCTCTTGGTCGCTCGTGAGAGCCGCTGCACTCGCAGGCTGGTCACTCGCAGAGAGTCTGTCCGGAAGCGCATTCGCGGTCGGGAACGTGTGCCGAGGAGTATGCTGAGCAATGATCGCTTCGTAATGCTGCATCCGTTGCGCAAGAACCGTCTCAGGATCACAGAGGGCGCGAATACGAGCTTGTGCCTGCCGAGCGATGGTTTGGTGCTCCTCTTCATTGAGCGCCAGGACTCTGCGGAGTTGTTGGTCAAAATGCCCAGGGGTATTCCAATCGAACAAAAAGCCGTTCACGCCATCATGTGCAATCAGTTCGGCCTGCCCACCAAACTGTGAGGCCAGCACGACCTGCCCCATCCCCATTGCTTCCATGGTCACGTAAGAGCAGCTTTCCCACAGCGACGCGACCACGAGTGCCCACGCCTGCTGGACGTAGTTCCACATCTCCTCATCGCTCTCAATCTTTCCGGTGAAACGTAAGCGCCCGGCATCAACCCAGCGCGCATAGCGCTCGCGCAAGTACGTCCCGACCGTGGTTCCTTTGGGCCAAAAATACGAGTCTCCGCCAATAAAGGAGAGGACAAAGTCCTCTCCGGCAGCCCATAAGCGACTGCAGGCTTTGACGAGCGGTAACACGCCCTTGAGTACCTGCACCCGTCCCACAACCACCAAGTGTCGTGGGCGAGCACGCCCTGGAACAAACTCCCGCCAGGACAGCATAGGGTGGGGAAGAATGTTCACGTCAAGATTACGGCCAAGAGTTTGCTCAATACGTTGAACGGCGAACCGGGTCGGCGCATGTAAAGCATCGGCAGCCGCGATGCAAAATTTTTCCATCTGCCCTTCCCAATATTCGGGAAAGCGATAGCGTGGCACCTGATTCACCCGTGACAGTTCAAACGAAGGACTATGTAAGTGGACAAGAATGGGAATGTTTTTGAGGGGGGTATTTTCGGTTAACTTCCGCTGCAGAAGAAAGTAGGGAATCGCGACATACTCTTGCGATTCAATAATGTCAGGAGGAGGGAGTTGATGTAAACGCTTGACGACTTCATCCGCGAGCTGGTAACTGAACGCCGCCCAGTGCGAAAGGATGTTGTAAGGATACGCCGGATGGGTATCAGGCTGCCCCCCTGGATTCGGGTCGTTCAGGCGGGAGTCGCGTGGAGCCACGCCGATCAGCCGCACTCTGGGTGTGAGCATTTCATCACACGGCTTCTGCATATGAGCAAAGACAATGACCTCGTGTCCCGCGGCGCCAAGGACACGCGCCCACGTATCGACGTAACGGGCAATTCCAGCTGAAATCTCTTGAGGAATTTCGGAAGTCAACAACCAAATCCGCATGCTTAGTCCTTTGCTTCAGAAAGTGTCAGTCGGGCTCGTACTCGTGATCCCATCCGTCGGGCAAACCGCCAGAGTCGTTCAGGCAGTCGCTGCCCAAGTTTGGCTCTGAGGACATCCCTCTCAATAACAAGTTGTTCATTCTCCGTCGCGAGTCGTGCGCGTTCTTGTTCGAGATCGGTAATGTAACGTTGTTGATTCTCGATGTGGGCTTTTTGTTCTTCCCATGATTTTCCCACCCGTTGTGCATCTGCCCATATCCGATCCTTCATCTGCTCCAGCTCTTGAATATACCGATACTGGTCCTCCCACGCCTTTCCCACCCGTTGCGCATCTGCCCACATTTGATCCTTCATCTGCTCCAGCTCACGAATATAAGCGAGTTGGCGCTCGCTCTGCGCGTCAAGCGCAACGACACGGCGATGCCATTCCGCAAGGGCGGGTAAGGCATACTCAATGCCTTTGGTCTCCTGTTGCGTACCAGTCCGGGCGATATAGTGATCAAGGGCGTCCTGCCGCGCAAGCAGGGTCTCATCGACCTCGCGCTTAAACCGAAAGGCGTGTGAGGCGTTCTGTTGATGCCAGCGGTACAACAGCAGCGGTTGGCTAATGAAACCAACATTTCCTTCTGCACAGAGTTTCATCCACATGACATAATCGCAGGCAAACCCCAACCGTTCATCAAACTGCCCAACTTTTAATAAGTGTGCACGTCGCATCACTACAGCAGGCGCACAGATACGATTGCGAAAGAGGAGCTGGTAAAAATAAGTCTTCCCGGCAATAACACAATCGTCCACAGCAGAGTCGATCCAGTCGATAGGTGGGTTTGGAGCCGCCGCTTCGACGAGAAACTCAACGGCGGAGTGAACGAAAGCAATTGTCGGATCAGCGGCCAGCATCTCCACCTTTCTGGCTAGATTTTCAGGCAACATCACATCGTCTTGATGAAAGATGCAGAGGTACTCTCCGTGGGCTAAGGAGAGACTGCGATTCCAGTTACCAGGAATACCAAGCTGCCTGTCGTTCTGGTAGACACGAACTCTGGGGTCCGCAAATGAG
>JAYVFX010000827.1:0-4704 GCA_043772795.1 Deltaproteobacteria bacterium | reverse complement strand
CGGCTTACGACGGCAGGTTGATTTTGTTTACGATTCTGTCGCCGTACCGTCCGTTCTTCAACGACAGACTCAACCTCAGCATCGGCAAGGTTGTAGGTCTTTCCTTTGCTCCGCACCGAGACTAGTTTTTTGAGTTTTTCCTTTTGTACAGGACTGATTTGCTCGAAAACAATTGTATTTCCTTGCGGATGGACGTTTTGTGCAACCGTGCGGATCAAGGCTTCATCTTCCTCAACTGCCAGGCGGTGTTCACGTACGATCAAGCGTGTGCTCAATGGTATGGCAATGAGGAAGAAAACGGCTGCGGCACTATACGAGAAGACCGGAGAGATCGTGAGCCGGCTGCCAAAATCTTGCAGAACCAGATCGAGGCCTATCAGAATTGCGACCGCAGTTAAGCCCAAGCCGAAGACAGTGAGTCCACTTGGTTGCCCACCGATAATGACCGTTAGAAGCGAAAGCGCAGTGAGCAACGCGGCAGTCAGCAATGCATACGTAAGCCGCTTGGGTAAGTCTTGGTAGAGCAGAAATGGGGCGCTCATGACAAGGAAGAGCGTCACAAATGGCGCGAACAAATTCCCTTCGCGATAGACAGCGCCAGCGAACCAGGCTACGCCGATAGCAATGGCTGCTCCGATCGCTAAGCCGGCAAGAGGTCGTGTGAAAATTGGATGTTCTCGCATATGTAGACCCTCCGTTGAAGAATTTCCTCTTACCTATCCTGTAATTTTATCGATATGCAGCTCACTTTGCAACATTCTTGCCGTCGTTATCGGCGTGAAACCGCCAATAATCTGTCGCCAAGCGCAAAGCGCGGGCTGCGCGCTGGTGCGTGGCAAAGGTTGCGATGTTGCGCGTGTGGAATTGGTTTCGTACTGTTAATAGCGCTGCTTCATGGGCAAACGGCTGTAAGACGACAAAAAACGGCTTGGCTGACCGTGTCGCAAAACGCTCCAGTGTATCCAACAGCGTCGTCAACGTTTGCGGATGGGCCTGCCACTGGCCAGCCACTAACCCTGCTCCCGTATCCATGACAATCACCTCAATGTTCGGGTCACGGTCAAGAATTGCAAAGAGTCGTTCTAGATTATCGACGCTTTGACCCATTCCAATGGTGTTGCCAGAATCGAGAGGATTACGGAAACTCCCACCAATGACAGAGAAGAACGAAGAGAGTTCTTGGTACGAGGCTTCACTTAATTCTGGGACCACGAGCCCGGCATGCTCAAAAGCGTCGGTAATCGAGACTGACGGTCCACCGGTCATGGCGATCAACCCGACTCTGGTTCCGGTTGTCGACTTGGCAAAGGAGAGGAGTTTGATCGCATCGAGCGCCTCATCAAAAGTTTCGGCAGAGACCGCTCCCGCCTGTCGTACCATCGCATCCCAGACCGCAGTGGGAATTGCCAGCGACCCAGTGTGCGAAGACACGGCACGCTTGCCAGCTTCACTTCTGCCACCTTTCCAAATCACGACGGGTTTTTTCGTTGTCACTTCGCGGAGGAGGGAGAAAAAGCGACGCCCCTCACGCACGCCTTCGAGATATATGCCGATAATTTTGGTTTCGGCATCATTCGCCAGATAATCGAGATAATCGCTGACATCCAGCACAGCAGCGTTGCCAAAACTAACCGCTTTGCTGATTTTTATACCATGATTCGGTGCAGACAAACTGAAAGTGATTGTATGGGTGCCACTCTGGCCAATAAACCCGACAGTCCCAGATTCACCCGCTGGCAGTTCGGCATAATTTCGCAGTCCGATGCGTGGGTGATACAAGCCCATGCAGTTCGGACCGATCAGCGCCATACCGGCTGAGTGCGCAGTGTCAACGATGGCGCGTTCGAGTTTTTTCCCGTCTTCATCGCCAACTTCGGAGAAGCCCGAGGTGAAGAGCATGACGCTTCCCACTTTTTGTGCAGCGCAGTCGGCAACGATCTTCGGCGCAATCTGCCGCGGTACGGCTGTCATGACGTAATCAATCGGTTCGGGGATATCGGCCAGACTCTTATAATTCGGCACCCCTAATGCTTCGATACCGGGAATCTCTCGCTCGTCGATCTGTACGGAATAGGTTTTCCCTTGGAAGGTACTCTGGGCGCGTAGCCACAGATAATTCATCGCGCGTTTATCGCCGATCACGGCCACGGCTTTCGGGTTGAACGCACGATCCAAGGCCGCTCGCGTCCTGGTGGAGAGCGGGCGTGGAGACGCAGGGAGTTGTGAGCCGTGCAGGGCAATGCGAGCATCAACCGCAAGACAACCGTTGGGATAGGCAAACACTGGGTTGAGGTCGAGTTCTTTGATCTCAGGATGAGTCTCGGGCAAAGTCGAGACTTGTAACAACAAGTGCTCCAACGCATCAAGATCAATTGCTGGTTGTCCACGATGTCCGGTGAGCAAGGCGTAGCCTTTGATTTCTCGGATCATCGCATGGGCATCACGTTGGCGCAGCGGTGCAAGACGAAACGCCACATCTTTGAGAACTTCGACCGCAATGCCACCAAGACCAAACATGCAGACTGGCCCGAATTGCGGATCGGTGGTTAGTCCAACAATGACTTCTAGCCCAGGCCTTGCCATCGGTTGGACCGATACGCCATCAATGACTGCGTTTGGCTGTGCTCGTTTGACTGCCTGCTTAATGTCATCAAATGCGTCACCAACGGCATCGGCAGTTGTGAGATTGAGTTTCACACCACCAACGTCACTTTTATGTACCACCTCCGAGGAGCAGATCTTCAAGGCGACAGGAAATCCCAGCTTTTGCGCGTGGGCAATCGCTTCGTCTCGGGTGCGAGCGAGTTGGGTTTGCACAACTGGAATTCCAGCCGTACTCAATAATGTTTTCGCTTCGATTTCAGTCAGGAGTAAACGGTTTTGCGAGCGGGCTTGTTGAATAATAGTTACGGCGCTTGAAGTAGACATACACAACCCTCCGAGCCCATGTGTGAATTGTGCCCTCTGTCATAGCCGAGAAGCAGGGGAGGGGGCTAGGGGTTGTCGAGGGTAAGCGGAGAAATTGGGAAAAGGGGAAACGGCGAAGAGTCTGTAGGGCAGGCGTCCCAGCGGGGCGTCTGAGGCAATACTGTTCGGCACAAATTTTGACCATCGGCAGAACGCTGCGGCCAATCCCCTCTCCCTCCGGGAGAGATCGCTTAAAAAGTACATGTCCACTACAAGCAGTTGTGGTTAGCGAATCGTAAGACTACAACCTGTTGGGCCTAAATCGACTTTTTAAGCAGTCTCCGGGAGAGGGCGAGGGGAAGCGGGAAAGAATACTCTCGTTTACCCCCTCATCCTGACCTTCTCCCGGACGGGAGAAGGAACCCTAAGCCGTACGTGCACAATGAGTGCCGAACACTATTGGTGTCTGAGGGTAGCCGGGGAATTCATTCCCCGGCACGCTGCAATTGCTTCTTCAGCTCAGTCACTTCATCACGTAATGCCTGTAACGGACCGACTAGCGCTTCCTGCATAAACTTTTCGATGTATTTTCCCTGCATGTCGTTTTCGATGTTGACCTTATCGCCGGGCTTGCGTGCGTGCAGAGTCGTGACGTGGTGGGTGTGAGGAATAATCGCGCAGGTAAATTCCGTCGGTCGGCACTGGAAAACGGTAAGGCTGATACCATCGACGGCAACCGAACCTTTCTCAATGAGGTAACGACCCAATTCAGGCGGAACGGTAAAAGTGTACAGGAACGAATCACCTTCGGGCTGAATACTTTTGACCGTACCTACACCATCGACATGGCCAGAGACGACATGGCCAGAGAGGCGATCATTCACTCGTAGTGATCGTTCAAGATTAACCAGGTTCCCAGGCTTCAGATCCCCAAGGTTGGTTCGCCTGAGCGACTCAGCCGAAACATCAAAGCTGAGCGTGGTGTCACCGATGACTGTTACGGTGAGGCAGGTGCCATTCACACAAATGCTCTCGCCCAAGCTGACTTCTGGGAGGGGAAGCTGGCTGGTGAGGAACACTCGTGCGCCTTCGTTGATTTGCTCGATCGTGGTGATCGTGCCGGTGGTTTCGATAATGCCGCTGAACATAATTCAGTGATGAGTAATGAGTGATGAGTCAGAATCAAATTTTTAGTCTTCTTAACTCATAGCTCATTACTCGTTCCTCGTTACTATTTCATCCTGCCGCTTTCACACTTGCCTGCTCTTGCATGCGTTTGAACCACGCTTGTACCCGTGAGCAATGATTGGGAATCTCAACTTGTAGTGGACCGAAGAGCGGCGCCCAGGTCACGAAGCAGATATCAGCCAACGTGAATTGTGAGCCGAGCAGATAGTCCTGACTGCCAAGTTCTCGTTCCAAGTGCTCAAAGCAAGCGTTCAGGTCCTGCTTTGCCTTAGTGATCACTTCTTGATCGGCTTGCCCTTTGGGTTTGAAAAAGATCTGGCCAACAATCGCGCCTAGTGCGCCATCGTACGGGTTGTCACCATAATGTATTAGGACCCGAGCGCGGGCGCGTTGACCCGGATCAGCAGGAAGGAGCGGTTGATTTGGGTACTTGTCGTTCAAGTACTCCATGATGATGGTCGACTCGTACACATTGATGCCGTCATCTTGCAGTGCGGGCACTTTGCCGTAGGGGTTGATTGCCAGGTACTCCGGTTTCTTTTGCTCACCCTTGGTGATGTCAACAGCGACTTTCTCGTACTGTAATCCCTTTTCTGCCAACACGATCCG
>JAYVFX010000826.1:0-3990 GCA_043772795.1 Deltaproteobacteria bacterium | reverse complement strand
GCGGCGTCCCGTGTTTCTGCCGCCGTGCATAGCGCGCGGCGCTATGGGCGACTCAGAATGACACTGGGGAACATTCGCAGTATTAGTCAGGAAGCGTTTCGCCCGAGCCGCCCATTTCCTTGGGTACGTCTTTCCACTTCGGCACGCCGTCCTTAATGTGCAGCACCGTTTCTCCATAGAACACGTGCAACGCAGGTTTGAAGGGAAGGTCCGGCAGGACGGAGGCATACACGTCGATGAGGCCCATGGGGGGATGATCGGTAAAAACATGTCCGCCACAGGTCTTACACCACTTCCGGTAACTCTGCGGGGTCTTGTTGTATGTGCCGATATTTTCTGCACCTTTCGTGACTTTTACGGCATCGGGTTTCCACAAGCTGAACCCATTGACCGGGCCTGCCGACCAATGGCGGCATGAGCTGCAGTGGCAATAGCCCATAGCGGCGGGGTCTCCAGTTACCGTGAACTCTACTGCTCCACAAAAACAACTACCCTTATACGTACCCATACATAACCCTCCTATCGATCAATTGAGATATAGCGGTCTGGCTATGCATTTTGCCTATAGAATTAAGAGATGCAATGCGTCTGCGTCAGTCGCAGTGTCATGGTGAAATCGATAGCGAAGGTGCCGAGAAATACGTACCTCTTTCCGGAATAACCTGCGGACGTTGTAACTGTCTCTTGAGTGCAAGGAACTTCGTTTCAATAAAATGGTAGGAAAGCGACGCGAAAAGAACGGTGAGTCCATATGCCGTGAGAGTTAATAGGTACCTTCCAGATTCTTCACCGAGGATTCGGTGGGCAACGGAAGAGCCCAGTTCATGATACAGATACATGCCGTAGGAGATCCGCCCCAGATATTGAACAGGACTCCAGTTCAACACCGCAGGTCTGAGCGCTATCGTCTGTACCAACAATATGGCCATTAGTAACGGCTCAAGGGCAAATCCTACGATGGTCTTGTACGGGAACGTGACGAGGTAAGATAGAGCGAGCGAGACTTCTAAGCACGCTACAACGGCAAGCAAACTTCCCCAATGACAGAGTCGCTTCCAGAGTCCAATAAAAAGGCCTTCGTGGAGAATGAAGGCGAGAAGGCACCCAACAAATAGTTGGTCTGCGCGGGTTTCGAACGCTCTGTAGAGGTACCGGTCCGGTACCTCGAGCGTGACTAAGATGATTCTGTAGACCCAGAGCAACGGTAACAAGCTAGTCAACAGCCAGATGGCGGACGTGCGACTGCGAACCAGCAGCAGAAAAAGCCCAGGCCAGATAAGGTAAAACTGTTCTTCAACTGCGAGGGACCACGCGTGCTGCAAATATCCTATCGTATGTTCGGAGAATGCATAGTAGTAGTTATTGTAGTAAAAGAGTGCGCTGACGGCGTGGCCCCAGGCGACAGTATGTTTATGCGAAACAACGGTTGCGCAGACAACGATCCCCCAATACAGATAGAAGGCCGGAAAAATGCGCAGCGATCGCCGAATATAAAAATTAAAAAAGGACACGGTATCGTAGCGATCGTACTCCTTGAGCAGCAGCCAGGTTATTAAGAATCCACTCAATACGAAGAACAGCATGACGCCATGACTCGCACTCAGCCCGAACAGCAAGAGACCGTTGTGATGGGCAATGACCGTAAGCACGGCGAGGGCGCGTAATCCGTTGAGCGATGGTATCTCTGACTGACAAAGCTTTTCGAGTAGGGTTTTCCTAAATTGGAGGTTCGTCACGTAGTGCCTTTTCAATCCGGTTGTTCTGGTGCAAGTGGGAGTAGTCTGACGAAATGGATCGCATCGAAGCGAGATTCTGCGCTGACGACTATTGCGCCCTTCTTAGAGGGGCCTGAGTCGGTGTCGGAGAAACTCAGCCGCGACAAGCCGAAGGGAGAACATACACAACACGGTTTCCCAACGTAAATCGGCCTTTGGGAATAATTAAATCTATATAAAGGTGTTGACTTTTATATGTATTAAGACATTCGCTGAATCTTCTCTCGTGTCCAGCGCAACCTTGTTGAGATTGCATGCTCTCGGTGAAGTACCCGCGCATTCTACCTGGTCTGAGTGAGACTACCAAATGCTGCAAATGTTTCTTCGCGTGTAGCAATGGTCCCTGTGATTGTGGTAACCAAAGGCGCACGAGAGCAAAGGAGGGCGATTATGACAGACTTCGGTTTGGTGACGATTCCGACGCATTATACGATCCCGTCGGTTGATTTGGCACGGTGGGCGGAAGGCAACGGATTTGAGTCGGTATTCTTCGGCGAGCACACACATATTCCTACTAGTCGCAAGACCCCGTTTCCGCTCGGTGGTGAGCTACCCCAGTGTTACAAGGAATTCTTCGACCCGTTTATTGCGCTGACGGCGGCAGCAGCAGTCACGCAAAAACTTAAAGTCGGAACCTCAGTGTGTCTGGTACCGGAGCATCATCCCATCACGTTGGCAAAGACGATCTCCTGTCTCGATCGTGTTTCCAACGGACGTTTCCTGTTTGGCATCGGCGCGGGATGGAACGCTGAGGAAATGGCCGATCACGGTGTGGAGTTCAAAGATCGCTGGAAAGTGACGCGTGAGCGTGTACTCGCCATGAAAGAGATCTGGACCAAGGAAGTCTCTGAATTTCACGGTCAGTTTGTGAATTTTGATCCGTTATGGTGCTGGCCGAAACCGATGCAAGCTGGTGGACCGCCGGTGCTCATGGGGGCGATGTCGAAATGGGCGGTGAAACGGATTGTGGATTATTGTGACGGGTGGATGCCGTTGGATGGACCGTATGATCTAGCGAAAGACCTTGCTGCTATTCGCGCCGAAGCAGATCGGGTAGGGCGGTCGATGAAAGAATTTGACCTGAGCGTCATTATGGGTCCGGCGCTTTCCGGTGCGATTCCGAGCGAAAGCCGCATTCGTGAATTGATCGCCATGGGCTTCAATCGCGTGTCGTTCCTGTTCTATCCCGAGGCGCCGGAGAAACAGTGGCCGGTGGTTGAACAATATGGCAAGTTGATTCGCGTGTTTCGGTAACCTCACCCGCACTCGCTGCGCTCGTGCTGCCCTCTCCTTGACAGGAGAGGGCTAGAGTCGTGGGGCGCGCTGTGCGTGCACTACAAAAGAGAAGACTTCACAAACAGAGAGGAATTTTTATATGGCAGGATCATTGATTGGCAAAGTTGCATTAATCACTGGTGCAAGCTCCGGTATCGGCAGAGCCTCAGCGTTGGCGTTTTCACGCGAAGGGGCGCAAGTTGCTGTCGCGGATGTTAGTGCTGAAGGCGGTGAAGAGACAGTAAGCCTAGTGAAGAAGGCTGGCGGAGAGGCATTCTTCATGAAAGCGGACGTGTCCAAGGCTGTTGAGGTGGAAGCCTTCGTTGCTCGCGTAGTGCAAACCTATGGACGGTTAGATTGTGCATTCAACAACGCCGGGATCGAAGGAGCAGGAGCGTCAATTCCTGAGTACGGCGAAGAGATGTGGGATCGCGTCATCAACATCAACCTCAAAGGCGTGTGGCTGTGCATGAAGTATGAGATTCCTGCCATGCTCAAAAACGGTGCTGGTGCGATTGTTAACACTGCCTCGACCGCGGGACTGGTCGGCTATCGCGGCGGGTCAGCTTACGTTGCCAGCAAACACGGCGTGGTTGGGCTGACCAAAACTGCGGCGCTTGAGTATGCCAAGAGCGGAGTGCGAGTGAATGCCGTCTGTCCAGGGGCGATCGATACGCCGATGATGGGACGTATCACCGGTCATCGTGCCGAGCGTGCAGCGCGCATGGCAGCCTCTGAGCCAGTCGGACGCATGGGACAACCTTCTGAAATTGCCGAGGTTGTGGTCTGGTTGTGTTCCGGCGCAGCATCGTTTGTCACTGGTCTGGCTATGGCAGCAGACGGTGGGATCACGGCGATGTAACACGTAAAAAGTAGTCAGTAGTCAGCATTCAGTAGTCAGTAGAGAAGACAAGACATCCATGCTGGCTACTGGCTACTG
>JAYVFX010000825.1:0-5116 GCA_043772795.1 Deltaproteobacteria bacterium | reverse complement strand
GCTCAAGAAGAGCAGATGCGCCTGATTCTTAGTCTCCAAGGGACCCCCCTCCCTAGTGACATCACTCTCTTCTCTCGTCGCGGCCCGATCACTACGAGTGAGCAGACTTTCACGCTGGAGAATAAGAATCCGGGATAAGGTGCACTTCTCCGATCCTGCTGCTCATCCGGGTTGTGCCACGCCTGCTGATCCCGCTGACTCCGTCATTGACCTTCGCTAGGTGATACGATAACCAAAAGGGCGCTCGACGGAGTCAGCACGATCTACATTTTCCAACTGTTGAATACACTAGAGATTGGGGACTAAGGAGATAAACGATGGCCTATACGATCACGAGGCTGTGCCGTGAATGTGTGGATACTGGATGCGTAGCAGTCTGCCCGGTCGATTGCATTTATGAATACACCGGAAGCGACAAGACGACGTATCCCAACCAGCTCTACATTCATCCTGATGAATGTATTGATTGTGGCGCATGCGAGCCAGAATGTCCGTATCAAGCTATTTTCGAAGAGGTGTCAGTCCCGGGCGTCTTCAAAGATGATATTAAGATCAACTATGCGGTGAAAGACAACGGGAGCGACTTCAAGGTCTCGCCACATAAGAAGATTCCTCACCCAACGGCAGATCAAGTCGCCGCCAACAAGCAGAAATGGGGATGGGCAGGGTAAGAATAAAACGGCGAATGGGCGAAACGGAAAACAAAAGACAGCTACCAGAACATTTTGCCCCCTTTCGCCTTTTCGCCATTTCACCTTTTTCCCCTTCTCTGACGCACCGCTTCCACTGTTACTTTGCCCGCCGAAGCTCTTCCTCGACCAATACAATCCGATCATTACCAAAGAACATCGAACCGTTCACGAAAATCGTTGGGGTACCGTAACCACCGCGAGCCATGACCTCGTCGGTGTTGACGCGGATACGGTCTTTGTACTCCTGACGGTTGATCTTGTCGAAATACTCGACCGGATTGAGACCTACCTCCTCCACAATCCCCCGTAAAACATCGTCTTTGCTAATATCCTTGTCCTCTCCCCAGTACGACTCGAACACACGAGAGCTGTAGCGGAGAAACTTCTCGGGATGATCGAGAGCGACCAATGCACCTCGTAAGACTTTGATCGAATTGACCGGAAACACCGTCGGGGATTTGATCACCAATCCATAGAAGCGCGCCCAATCTTGTAGATCTTTGGCGGAATACTTGGCTTTAGCGGGAACGCCTTTCTCGCGGAATTCGTACACTGACGGATTGACGGTATTAAAGATCCCGCCAACCAGGATAGGTCGCCAGTCCAAGGTTGCGTTGTACTTCTGACAAACACCACTAATCTTGGTGAATGCCAAATAGGTCCACGGGCTCGAATAATCATAGAAGAACTCAACTTTTGCCATTCGTCTCTCCTTTTTACTCGTATAGAAAATCGACTAACATTTTGTTAAATTCTTGCGCGTACGCAAGATGGATGTTGTGTTTACCGTCGGGAAACATGTGCAGCCGCGAGTTGGCAATCCCCTTCTTCAACACATCAGCGTGGAACGTCGGGACAAGCGGATCTTTCGCTCCGTGCAACAGAAAGGTCGGACAACGAATCAGAGGCAAGCGAATCTGACAGAGTTCACCACCGGCACGGTAGAGGGCTTGCATCGCGTCACACCAGCATGACCACAGGTCTTGCAGCTCCTCTCCATAGATCGCAGCCATCGCATCAATCATTCGTTGTGACCAGGATGAAAGCTGACGTGTCGCTTCATACGCCTCAATGTCCTCGCGAGCGAGGTAGGCGTTGCCGCCCCAGATCACCATCTTACTCACCTGCTGGGGTCGCTGCAGCGTCAACAGCATTGCAATGATTGCCCCATCACTCCAGCCTCCCACGGCATAGGATTGGCAACCGATCGCCTCCATCAGAGCCACGCAGTCTTGTGCATCCTGCTCATAGAAATCAAGAGGAAACTGCCGCACGGGCGGGCGGGACTTTCCATAACCGCGCGCGTCCGGCACGATCACCCGCAGCCCCTGTTGCGGCAGCTGTTCGAGTTGCGAACCAAAGTCAGATTGCCCAGTCCCCAGTGCACCTGGAATCAGCAACAGCGGTTGCCCCTGGCCACGATCCTCATAGTACAAGTTGACCCCACGCACCTGCGCGTACGGCATAGCCCCTCCTTTTGCTCACGATTATCCGTGCTTCTCCGCCGGCACTTTGAGCTTGAACACTCGTGCGGCATTAAGTCCAAGAACCTTGGTGCGGCTCTCTTCTGACAAATACCCCATTTGTCGCTCAATACTGTCTGCTGAATGCGGCCAGCTTCCCTCATGATGCGGATAGTCATTCGACCACATCAGATTGTCCACGATCTGCAACTCCTCCGCACGTGGTAGGGTGACGTGATCTTCCATAAAGGCAGAGAAACAATTGCGGCGATAGTAGAAACTCGGCAACTCTGGCGTCACTGGGCGCACCCACATGTGATGGGCTTGAAAGGAATAATCCATCGCCTCGATCATCCATGGCACCCAGCCTATCCCGCCTTCAATCGACCCAGCCTTTAAGGTGGGATGGCGCTCGAACACGCCCGAACTAATCAACTGCACCAACGGTTCCATCACCGTCGGCATGGAGTGACACACATAGTTAATCACCGCACCACCAAGACCAGTGACTCCCCGTGGATCACGACCAGTAGAAACATGGAACGTGAGGGGAAGATCGACCTCAGCGATCAACGCCCAGAGTGGATCAAACACTTTGTCGTTGTACTGAAGTTCGCCAGGCTTGAGTGGACCAAAAATCGGTTTGTTCGGTAACATCAATCCTTTGAATCCTTGCTCGGCTGCCCATTTCACTTCAGCCATAGCACCTTCAAGATGACCGGGCGCAATCACCGCCATCGGGACAAAGCGATGCCAATAGTCGGCAAAGTTTTCGCGTGCCCAGCGATTCCACGCACGAAACATAGCTTGTTGAAACACTGGATCAGGAGTGGAGAAGCACAACATCCCTTTATTGGGAAAGATAATCTCGGCATCTACTCCGTCAGCGTCAGCATCACGTGCACGCTGGGCAAGCTCGCCACCAGCCCGGTAACGCAGACGATCCTCAGCTTCCATCCGGCTGGTGTAGGGTTGAAAATAGTCAGGCTCCTCGTAAGCCTCTTTGGCAATAAGATGCTTCACGGCGTCACGCCCGGGCTTCACCAGCATCGGCTGAATGCCCTCGGTAATCATCCACTCTGCCCCATCTTCATCCACTCTGACGCGCGGAATGCGGTCGAGGTATTGCTTCTCAATCCGCTTCGACAAGAAATCAAGCGGCTCGATGCCGTGGGTGTCAACTGAAACCATGTAGTATTTACGTGGATCTCCCGGCCGCACGGTTCGTGCCCATCCTTGGGGTCTCGGCGTCACTTGTCGCCAGGCGTTGTGGGGAGAATCAGTGTGTGATGAGGTTACTGCCATATCGTTCCTCCTAACGGGTTCGTAGATAGGTGCATGCGTTTGTTACTCAGTCTCTGCTCTTGTGTCCCAGTTTGTACCGCATTCTGTATTCGCATTCCAGGCTGACCATTCCGTCTCCAGTTCTTGCAGAGCCGGGCAATCTCTGCCACAACGGAACGGTTACAAACATCACTCTTATGCGAACGAGGCACTGTGAAAACAATTGGACTCACTGGTGGTATTGGCTCGGGGAAAAGTACGGTCTCGCAACTTCTAGGCGAACTTGGGGCATTTGTCATTGATGCCGACAAAGTCGGTCATGAAATCTATCTCCCCGGCAAAGAGGCGTGGAAACAGGTCACCGCAGCATTTGGTCAAGACATTCTCGCGCCAGACCAGACCATCGACCGTAAGAAACTCGGGGCCATCGTTTTCGGCAGTGACGACGCACGCAAAAGGCTGAACTCAATTGTTCATCCGCTCATGTTTACCGACATCGATCGTCGCATCAAAGAGAAACGCGCTGAAGGTTTCACCAAACCGATTGTTGTCGAAGCGGCAATTCTCATCGAAGCCAATTGGCTGCCTTTGGCTGATGAAGTGTGGCTGGTCGTCACCAACAAAAACGCCGTAATTGACCGTGTCGCCAGCCAACGCGGCATGTCGGCCAAAGATACCGAAGCACGTATCGCTAGCCAGCTTTCTGACGCTGAGCGGCGTAAGTATGCTACACTTGTTATTGAAAATGACGGTTCGTTAGAAGACCTCAAACAAAAAGTGCAAACTGCATGGAGCCGTGTAGCGAGTAGTTAGGCGCTCGTTCGCTGCAGAAATCGACAAGCCAGTCTCGCCTGCGCAAGGAAGCTGACATGAGAGAGCAGTACACAGCCGTTATTAAACAGAATGGGCCGTGGTGGATCGGCTGGATTGAAGAAGTACCTGGCGTGAACTGTCAGGAAACAACCAAAGAGGAATTAATAGAAAGCCTTCGGGTCACCCTGCGCGAAGCGTTAGAATTCAAGCGCCAGGAAACATTAACCCCGCTATGAATCCTCAGCATCTCAAAGGCATCATCTTCGACGTTGACGGCACCATTGCCGACTCGGTTGGGTTTTTCTACGAAATCGCACTCGAAGTGCTAAGCATCGCGGGCGTTCCACCGGTCGAGAAAGAGCGCGTCTACGCACTGATGCGAGTCGGAGACAACTCGCCGTTGGAGAAGCTATTCCCACCTGATTATCCTGATGCCGCCGGAACCATGAAACGGATTTTCGATGACCGCATGGCCGAGTGGATGCGCCGCTATCATGACGAAACCACCGCTATTCCCGGCAGTATCGAACTACTCCACGACCTGCACGCGCGTGGACTCCAGCTCGGCATCGCTACGTCCTCAGGCCGTGCCCTGCCCTTTTTAGATCGATGGGGTGTCCGTCACCTCTTTCGTGGTATTGTTGGTCGCGAGGATGTCGAAATCCGCAAACCCCACCCTGAACCAGTTCTTAAATGTCTCGGCCACTTAGGACTCGCCCCGCAGGAAACTGTTTACATCGGTGACTCACCAATCGACATTCAAGCCGGGAAAGCGGCAGGGTCGTACACGATAGGCGTACTGACCGGCACGAGTCCACGGGATGTTTTACACCTTGAGAGTCCCGATCACATCCTCGATACGGT
>JAYVFX010000824.1:0-3559 GCA_043772795.1 Deltaproteobacteria bacterium | reverse complement strand
CTTGACTACACCCACGGCGTTTCGTCGGCAGTTTGTCCCGAAGGGCAAGGCCCTGGCCGTACAGAACCGGGAGCGGCTGCGCGCCCTGTTAGGCGAAGTGATGATCCGCAACACCAGAAGTTTGGCTGATATTCGCCTCCCCCGGCGGTATGCGTCCACCTTGATTGTGGAGCCAGACCCTGGGGAAAAAGCCCTTTATGAGGCCATCAGCGCGCTCGTCAAAGTCCAGTACGGCGAGAAGAAAGGGCTCGATCGTCTCACAGCCAACACGCTCCTCATGGAAGCGGGCTCCAGTCCAGCGGCAGTGAAAGCGACGGTGGGACGTCTACTGGTGCGCAGGCGGCTGTCGGAGCAGGGGGAACAGGCACTCCAGGAGTGTGTCGCACTGGCTGACTCCATTGCGGTCCCGCGCAAGGCGCAACGATTACTGGAGCTGCTCAAAAGTCAGGGAGACAAGAAACTGGTCTTCACACATTTTCAGGAAAGCCTGTTCTCCTTAGCCACGCTCCTTACTCGCGAGCAGATTCCGTTTGTGCTCTTTCATGGTGGCCTGACTAGTGGAGAAAAGGATGACGCTGTGCGCCGTTTTCGTGCCGATGTTCCCGTATTGTTGGCGACAGAGTCCGGCGGAGAAGGCCGGAATCTACAGTTCTGTAATACCATGATCAACTTTGATCTGCCGTGGAATCCCTTGCAGATCGAACAGCGGATTGGGCGCATCCACCGTATCGGCCAAACCCGCGAGGTGTTCATTTTTAATCTGGCGAACCGCTTTTCCTTGGAGGAATATCTGCTCTCAGTGTTGGATGCGAAGTTGAACCTCTTTGAATTAGTCGTCGGGGAGTTGGATATGATTCTGGGCAATCTGAATGATGAACGGGATTTTCCCGATATCGTGATGGATCTGTGGCTACGCGCGGCGGGCGAGCAGGAGTTGCGTGAGGGCTTTGACCGCCTCGGCCAGGAATTGATAAGTGCGAAGACGCACTATCTGCAGAGCAAGGAGTTGGACGAACAGCTCTTTGGTGAGGACTTCGAGGCCTAACGATGGCAGAAGATGTGGCGGCATTCACGACCCAGGTGTTGGAGCACTGGGGCGCGCTGGTCGAAGCGAAGGGGAGCGTGATTGAAGCGTTATTGCCGGAGGAAGTCGCGACCCGGCTGCAGGTGCGCGAGGAGGTCCGCTTCCGCTTCGCGGTAGCGGACGGGAACGGGACAGAAGAGGCAACAGAAGCACAGCTGGTGACATATGGGTCGCCAGTGTTGGAAAAAATCCTCGCGGGACTGGCCACTCAAGGCAAGGGTGCAGCGGTCGCATTGCAGGGACTGTACCTCAAACAGGTGGCCCCCGGCCCAGAAATCGAGCAGATGTTTCAACCGCTGAATGCCCGCGGGAAGTGTGTTGGGGTCGAGACGACGGTGGTCCCGTATGGCATCTTCAATTTTCGCTACACTGCCGTCTCGGACGAAAAAACGGAAGGGATCGTTGCCGTCGCGGTCAATTCCCGTAGTCTTGCCGAGGTGGCGAGCGTCGCGCATCGGTGGCGCGAGGCCGAGTGGCACGAACGGTCGGTACTGGAGGTCCTGTCGACCATCCCCCACCCGGTGCAGCTGCTGTACCGTCGTGCGAGTGGAATCGCCCAGCGGCAGATCAGTCGCGTCCTGCGCGACTTTCATCAAAGTCGTGAGCGGCGCTTGGAGCGCGATGTGCAACGCCTGGAAGAGTACTACCTCGGGATTGCCCAGGAGATTCGCGGTCGTCTCCACAAGAAAGGACTTGTCGGTGAAGAGGCCGAGCGAGAAGAAGTGAAAGCGATCGCTGCTGAACGCGAGCTGGGGCTCAAGATCCATGATTTACAGGACAAATACGCAGTGCGAGTGCAGGTCGCCTATATCAGTGTGCTATGGGTGCTACTACCCGTACTACAAGCAACCATGTCGTACCAACGCCGACAGGCATTTCGGGAGTTCCCGGTCTTTTGGAACCCGCTGTTGAAAGAGTGGGAAGCAGTGGCGTGTGAAGGGTGTGGGGAGAACACGTTTGCGGTGTCGCTTTGTGACGACAAGCAGCACCTCAGTTGCTCAACGTGTAGCCAGCCCTGCCCCACCTGCGGCCGGCGGTTCTGTCGCGGCTGCCGGCCACGCGGCTGTCCAACTTGCAGCAAAGGGGCCGTGTAGGTGAGGGGATCGCAAAGGAAGACGTTCCTTCTCTCTTCCCCTCATCAGTTGCCGGGCGATTCTCCTCTCTGGTATGGTCCCAGGCAGCCGCGGCTGAGTTTTTTAAAAGCATTTGTCTGCGACTCAATAGCGTTAGCACTGCAGGAAAGACAGAAACAGTAATGCCCAACCGCCAACTCTGTAGAAAACATTATTATTTACGAATTTGCTCCACACTACTGCTCATATTTGGGATCTCGTTTCCGAAATTTTCTTGGCCACAGACTAGTCCGGTAGTCATCCACTGGAAAAACAAGTCAGGGGACAGGGGAACATTCAGTTATAAAGCAAGCTACGCTCTTGTCGTGGGTGTGAGTAACTATGACCACTGGCGTTCACTAGACGGGGTCCGACAGGATGTCAGAGAAGTCCGTCTCGCATTGGAAAGACATGGTTTCCAGGTCGAGGTCATCAAGGATCCCACTTACGAAGAATTAGAGAAGGCATATACCTCTTTTATTGCCAAGTATGGTGTCGACCCGGACAATCGGTTGCTGTTCTACTTTGCTGGACATGGAGAAACAGTCGCTCCGCGCTATAGTCCAACCGACATGTTGGGATACATTGTCGCAAGGGATGCGCCAGGTGACAGCAAGAGAGAAAACGGAGCCTTCATTAGTAAAGCCATCAGCCTCGGACGATTCTCGGACTGGGCACGAGAAATTCAAGCAAAGCACGTGCTCTTCGTCTTTGATAGCTGTTTCTCTGGAGCAAGGGGATTTGCGTTAGGGATCGACAACTCGACTGAGATTACAAAACGAACTGGAGAACCAGTTCGTCAATTTATATCTGCTGGAACTGCAGACCAAACAGTAGCAGACATCAGTCATTTCCGTAGGCGATTTGTCGCAGCCCTTGATGGCGAGGCAGACCGAAAAGAGAATGGAGGAAATGAGGACGGTTATGTGACTGGATCCGAGCTTGGCGCGTATTTACAGTCGTGGGTTCCTCAGGATACCAATCGAGCACAGACGCCTCAGTTCGGTAAGATCCAAGACTTATACCTTGCGCGGGGGGATTTTGTTTTTTCCTTAGAATCTTCCAAGATGTGGTGTCGTCAACAGTCTGCTCCTAAGGGCTTGAACACAATGGTAACAACGAGTTTCGGCATGGCGTTCGTGCGTATTAACGCTGGCGAGTTTCCTATGGGTGACGACAAGAGTTCATCTACACGCCCATTGCATAGGGTCACAATTAGCCATCCCTTCTACTTGGGCAAGTATGAAGTGACGCAACAGCAATGGAATGCAGTAATGAAAAAGAATCCGAGTCAGTTCACCGACGATCCCACTCTGCCGGTTGAAAACGTCTCCTGGACCGAAGTCCAAGAATTCATCTCGCG
>JAYVFX010000823.1:0-4290 GCA_043772795.1 Deltaproteobacteria bacterium | reverse complement strand
GCAATGCTCTCACGATTGGCGGAGCTACCGATGGTCCGAATTAGGATAGATGTGAAACTTCCTTTGTGTGACCGCTTCAATGACATCCCCACGGAGCACGAGATTGCGGACGTTTGCGATCGGAATCAACACGCCCTGGGTTCCCGTCAAGCCACGTATGCGGCAGACATCAAAGAACCCCTCAATCTTCTCGTTGGTTCCACCAATCGCTTGCACTTCGCCCCATTGGTTGACGGAACCGGTCACCGCAAGATCCTGACGAATCGGTAGCTCCGCCAATCGTGAGAGCATTGCGTACAACTCAGTTGATGAGGCGCTATCGCCTTCGACTCCTGAATACGATTGTTCAAAGCAGAGGCTTGCTGACAGTGCCAGTGGCTTATCCTGGCCATAACGGTTGCGGAGATACCCCGACAAAATGAGCAGGCCCTTGTCGTGAATGGGGCCACTCAGCCGCGACTCTCGTTCGATGTTGACAATACCGGCTTGTCCCATTCCCACACTCGCTGTGACTCACGAAGGTTGACCAAAGCTATGCTCGCCGAGTTGGAGGACAGACAGTCCGTTGACCTGCCCGATTTTCCTTCCCTCTATGTCGACAAGGACGGTCCCTTGAGTGATGAGCTCGCGAATGTCCTGCTTGATGCGATCCGCCCGGAACACGTGTTCTTCCAGTGCTTGTTGGACATGCCGGGCAGTAACGACCTGGCTATTGTCTCTACGCGCCCAATACGCCGACTCGCGGATGAGGTCAGCAACCTCAGCCTACGCCGCAGAAATTTTCTGCCGATCGCCGGCCTTTCGCGCCCCGAATTCGACCAATCGCTCGACTGCCAACTGCTCGAAGTGAAGCAAGCCTTCATCACGACAAATCTGCGCCGTCCAATTCCCGTAGGCGAGCAAATGCTTCGCGTCGAGTTCCATCACCCGGCGAAAGTCAGCGTGCACCTTAAAGATCTCGCGAAATTCCTCATCCATACTATAGAGCAGATGGTAGAGAGACGGGCTCCCGACGGTAACAACTTTGACTTTCACCTGGATCGGTTCTGGTTTCAGGCCAGAGGTCGAGAACATCGCGAAAGGCTCATAGGTTTCCATTTCAATGCGACCGTTTTTGAGTGTTCGCTTGAGCATTTTCCACACTGCCGGTTCGGTAAGCGCATCTTCCAGGCTAAAAATGAGATAGCCGCCATGCGCGCGCAGGAGTGAACCGGCCTTGATACGAGTGAAATTTGTCACGAGACGGCCGGCGCGATCCACCACTCGTTCAATTGAGCCAAACAAATTGGGATAGGTGGGAGAGCTCTCGACTAAGACAGGGGCCCCCTTCGTCGTACTGTTATCGACAACAACGTTGACTTCGTATTCGAGAAATAGCTCTTGCGGGGGAGGGAACGGACCAAATGGCATCATCGGATTTGGGGGTTGCCGTTCCGGCTCTTTGAAATTGTCAAGGTTGTCGATGATATGCGCCTTCACTGCGCCGAGATATTCATCCACCTCGCTACTCTTCATCTCGTGACCGATCGCAGTGAGCATCGGCGTGAGCAGCGCCTCGCAGAAGCGGCGTTCGATTGAGCGGACATCGTCAACCATCGCCCGCATAATTGCTTGCTGCTTACTAGGAAAGGCGGCCATCTCTTCGGCAAATTCACGTTGGTTTTTTTCGATGTCGCGTTGCTGCTCGGGAGTTAAGCGGGCGAACTCATCTGGGCTTTCCAGTGGTTTGTCGTTGATGATCGGAATAAGGATAATGCTACCTCCCTGACCCGGTTGAATGGCAAAGCCTTTCTCACGAGCACGAACCTCAAGCGCTTCATTCAGCGCCTGGGCTTGGGTAGCGTATTTTTCCTTCAGTTGGCTTTTCTCTTTGTCGAAGGCTTCTTGGCGAAACGCTTTCGGCAATTCCTCGCGTAAGGTTTTGACCATCTCACTCAGGAAGTGTTTCAGGCGGCAGCCTTGTCCGGCAACGAGCGGGATGGCACGAGGGGCATCCGGGTGAGCAAAATTCTGTACGTACACCCAGTCCTGAGGAGTGGGTGACGGTGTCGCTTGTTGAGTGACCCATCCGCGCAGTGCTTCGAGTTTTTCGGCCCCGGTGAGTCCTGAGACAAAGATATTGAACCCACTACTTGTGATCCCAAGTCCGAGTTCAAGCGCGGCATGAGCACGCTCTTAGCCGATAAAATCATGTCCAGGTGTGAGTTCTGCTGTCGTCTGGAACTGCACCGGGAGTTTCACCTGAAAACGAAGCTGCTCAGCAGTCAACTCTACTGGAAGCGCTGCGAGTTGATGCTCAGAGTGTCCGTTCTGCACAAGGATGCTGTTATCGCTCATGCTCCCCCCCGTTCTTGTCCGAGCTTTGGTAGAGTCACGCGAAGCACCCCACTCGTAAATTTAGCGCGGATATTCGTCTGATCAACCAAGGCTGGGAGCCGTACACGCCGCAGAAAACTCCCGGAGCAGCATTCGCTATAGTGAAAACTTTCGTGAGAGACACTTCGAGTGACAGTACGTCGCCCCTGCAAGAGGAGTTCGCCCTTGTCGACGGTTACTGAAACCTCTTGTTCTTGCACCCCGGGAAGGTCTGCCTCGAGAATAAAGGCACTACTGGTTTCGTAGAGGTCGATCTGCGGACTCCATTCCTCTGCGGTGGGTGCGGTCCGGACGGCCCCCCAGGGCCGATGAATTAACTCATCGAACAACCGATCAACTTCCTGCGATAGCAGCGTCGGGAATGCCAACCTTAATTCGTCTTTTGCCATAGAGAAGCCCCTTTCTTTCAGCGTAAGGGCTCAGGAAGCCGCCCTTATCCTATACTATCAAGGCAACTGACCCCTGTTCTTGGCTCATGAGCCACTTTGAGTTTCTCTCAGGTAGCACTTGATGTAAACGGGGTTTCTCAGCAGGCAGGACGAAAACAGCCGCTCGCTTTCAGTGAAAATCTCGGGTACATTTCCCTCGTACGGAAGTACGAGGTGGGGACACCAATGGACGCAGAGACTCGGCAGACAGAAATGCGCAATGGGAATCGGCTGGGGGGAAGAAGCGAGGGTATGGAAAGCATCACAACGATACTCCGACAGGCACGTGAACATAAGGGGGTCTCTCTCAAAGATGTCGAGACAAAAACGCGGATCCCACTGAAGTATCTTCAAGCGCTTGAAGGTGGGGGAGAGAGCGGCCTCTTAGCAGACGAAATGTACCTCATTCCGTTTCTTCGTTCCTATTCCAACTTTCTTGGCGTTGATCCAAACCTTGCAGTCACTCGTTTTCTGACCGAATTACAGCGGCAGGATTCTGCGACAGTCGCACCTCCTGAGCGTCGCCCGCCGTTCGTCTCCCATCGCTCTGGTCCTTCACGTCTTGCTTCATGGATCATGCCGTTCTTGCTCCTATTAGTGACACTGTTGTTGGGATCATATCTCTGGCAACAGGGTCTGCTACAAAACCTTGCGTCCTGGTGGCAATCAAGAACAAGAGAAGAGAAGCTTGCCAGTACACCAGTTCCGGCACCAGCGTCACTGCCGACGACTACGGTTGCTCCGAAAACTCCAATTGCCGTTGTTCCTCCGGCTCCATCAGATGGTGATACCCCTTCCCCCACAACGACATCGACCAGTCCACCAGCAACTCAGGTTATGCCGACTCCTGTCCCTTCAGCTCCAAGTCCGTCTCCATCCCCCGCGGCGGTTGTTCCCCAGCCAGAGCCAGCAACCGTAGGAACCCCAACAACTCAGACACCGACAGCGGTGGCCGTAGCTTCTCCAGTGACACCACCACCTGTCGGAGGGCATCGTCTTAGCATACGAGCCATCGCGCCAACGTGGATGCGCGTCGTCGTGGACAGTCAGCCAGGAAAAGAAATGATCCTCAAAGCGGGGGAAAGGCGTGAATGGACAGCACAGGACGGCTTTACGGTTTCACTGGGCAATGCTGGCGGTGTGGCACTCAACCTTGACGGACAAGAACTCCCCCCAGCAGGAAAATCTGGACAGGTTGTGAAGAATATGCACCTTCCTTCCTCTATGGCAGCTGCTCCGGGGCAGTAAAACAGTAGCCAGTAGCCAGCATTCAGTAGTCAGTAGGAAAAAGGCTATTGGCTTCAGGCTATAGCCTTTAGGGAAAGGCAAAAAAGATGAAAGGGGGAGAAGCGAAACGGAAAAAGAATGACCGATAATCTTTTTGTTGTTCGCCTTTTTTATTTTTGCCCTTTGCCTTTTGATTTTTGCTTTCTTTCCTCAAGCCTTCCCTCAGTCCTCATTACCCATTACTTCTCCGGCATCCGCG
>JAYVFX010000822.1:0-4134 GCA_043772795.1 Deltaproteobacteria bacterium | reverse complement strand
TTCTCAACACTTTGAAACCGAAAGAAAGGCGGACGTTATGAGGAGAAGAACTACGAAAGCATGTTATACAGCACGAGGAGGTCCTCGCGGATAGCGCGTAAAAGCTGGAGATGGTTGTGACTTTGTGGAAGAGCGGCGATCGTTTCCTCAAGGGGAACTATTAGCAATGGGCCGTTCTCGTCTTGTCTTCCATTTTCGCTTTCCTTGAGTTTCTTTTTTGCGCCCGCAATAGTGAATCCGTCTTCGTAGAGCAATGTTTTTATTTCAAGGAGCATTTCGACATCACGGCGACGATAGAGACGATGCCGCGAGGGTGTCTTTCCGGGTTTCAGGATGGAGAACTCCGTCTCCCAGTAGCGCAGAACGTAGGGCTTGACCCCAACAATCTTTGCGGTTTCACCAATGCGGAAATAGAGTTTATTCGGCAGCTCTAGTTGTTGCGCCACATCATGCCTGGTTTAATATCGAACTTCCCTGTCTTTGTATCACTGGACGGAGCGAGAAGGAAAGTCCTAGGGAGGAAGAGGAACGTCTTCTTCTTTTCTTTGGCGTGAAGAAGCTACTTCTCGTCGAGAATTTCTACGTACGCACCTCAATATCAAGGGCGTGCGCAAGATGGGCAATGACTTGGGCATGAAGCGTATTCACTTCAAGTGCAGTGAGGGTACGATCTACTGCCCGATACGCAATGGAATAGGCAAGGCTTTGCTTGTGTTCCGGGATAGGGCTTCCTCGGTACTGGTCGAACAGACGCACCTCGACAATCATCGAATTCGCAAGCGAACGGATCGTATCGATCACCGCCTGCACAGGCAAGGCTTCATCTGCCACTAGGGCAACATCTCGCACAATCGTCGGGAAACGCGGCAAAGATTGATAACGCACTGCTGTACGGGCATATAAGAGCAAGGGGGCAAGATCACATTCAAACACCCATGGTGTTGTCGTTAGGTCGAGCGCCTGACAATGGTCTGGATGCACTGCGCCAGCCACACCACACGGCGTACCATTGATGAGGATCGTTGTAGCCTTCCCTGGATGGAGAAACGGTACGTTTGTCACTCGCTCCCAACGAATTTTTTCCTCGCAACGTAGGTCTTGCCACAGCGCCTCTAATACTCCCTTGAGGTCGGCAAACTCAATCGGTGTCGCCTTCTGTAAGCCCCTCGCTGGCCAGCTGCCATAGAGCACCCCGGCCATAGTCAGTCGTTCTTGTCGTTCATGCGGACTTTCTTGGGGATGAAAAAATACCTTACCAAGCTCAAACGCAGCGACACCACTCTCTCCTTGGCGAAGATTATGTTGGAGCACTCGCATCAGGTTTCCGAGCAGGCTCACGCGCATCTCTGCGCCTTCAGCGGAAAGAGGGTTCACTAATGGGATAGGTGAGGTTGTCGAGTTTATCCCTGCAAACGAACGATTCAGATGAGCTGAAGTAAAACTCAAGCTCATCATCTCAGAGAGTCCCTGTGCAGCAAGACAGGCGCGAATACGTCGAACCCAATTTCCTTCGTGATCTAAAGTGTTGTCGTGTACTTCCGTTCGAGGTAAGAGCGTAGGGATTGCCTCATAGCCTCTGAGTCGTGCGACTTCTTCGATCAGGTCTACCTCTTGAGTAAGATCCGACCGATACGACGGCACGGTAACGTTCCAAGTTCCACCGCGACCACGTTTGACCTTTGCGCCTAGAATACGAATGCAATGTTCGACCTCTTTTGCCTCGACCGGCATACCAAGAAAACGAGAGACCCGTTGACCGCGCAGAGGAATCGTTGTGGAAGGAAGGGCCTGTGGACAGACGTCGATCACCCCACGACTCACCTTCCCTTCTGAGATCTGCGTAAGAAGAGCCGTGGCCCGATCTAGGGCAAGAGTAGTACCTTGCGGATCAACTCCACGCTCGAAACGGTAAGAGGCCTCACTGCGAAGCCCTAATCTACGAGCAGTGCGACGGACTGTTTCCGGAATAAAGTAGGCACTTTCGAGTAAGGTTATCGTCGTTTGATCGTGAACTTCAGAATTTGATCCTCCCATGACGCCGGCAATAGCAACAGCCCGCTCACGATCGCAAATTAGCAAATCATCTGCAACAAGGGTGCGTTCTTTTCCATCCAGAGTGACGATCGACGTAATATTGCGAGCGCGACGAACGATTATTTCTTGTCCGCTGAGAGAAGGAAGATCGAACGCATGCAGCGGCTGTCCACGCTCCAACATGACGTAGTTCGTGACATCCACAATGCTATTGATAGCTCGTACCCCGGCGGCTTCGAGTCGCCATTTCATCCAGGCTGGGGACGGAACCACGCGCAGATTACTCACAACTCGTGCTGTATAGCGAGGACACAAGTCTGCATCGGTAATGGACACACGAACTTGATCACCAATCGCGGGTTTCCCTTCTCGCACTCGTAGTCGCTTCGCGAGCAGAGGGGCTCCAGTAAGCGCAGCGATCTCGCGTGCTAATCCAAGCACACTGAGGCAGTCGCCACGATTCGGCGTAATCGCAATATCAAGAATCGTGTCTCGCAATCCGAGGCGCGCATAGAGTTCTTCGCCGAGGAGGGCTTCTTCTCCAACGATCAACAATCCATCGTGATTCTCTGAAAGTCCAAGTTCGCGCTCGGAACACAGCATTCCATACGAGCGTTGCCCACGAATCTCGGCTTGCTCTACCTGTTGTCCATCAGGCAATATTGTGCCCGCTGATGCAAAGGCAACTTTATCGCCAACTTTCATGTTGGTCGCACCACACACAACGGGAAGTGCTTCTCCACCAGTAGTGACGTGACAGAGCGTCAAGTGATCAGACTGTGGATGTGGGTCGATCCGCACAATCTGTGCGACTTGGATTGGTTCGGCTCCTTGCTCGCGAATATCGTCGACTTCAAGGCCAGCCATTGCCAGTCGACTAGCTAAGCGGTCGAGCGGGATATCAATCGTCACAAATTCGCGTAGCCAATTGAGAGAGACTTTCATAGGAAGAGTTGTCAGTAATCAGTTCTCAGTCCAAGCAAGGCAACTTTGAACCTTGAACTTTGAACATGAAACTTTTTTAGAACTGCCGTAAAAATCGCAGATCGCCTTCGTAGAGTAATCGGATGTTATCAATCCCGTATCGCAACATCGTGATACGATCGATACCCAGACCAAACGCAAAGCCAGAAACCTGCTCAGGATCATATCCTACGGCACGAAATACATTCGGGTGAACCATTCCTGAACCGAGAATCTCCATCCAGCCGCTTCCCTTACACACAGGACAGGACGCGTTACGTCCTGCACAGAGCACACAGCCAATGTCGACTTCGGCACTTGGTTCGGTAAAAGGGAAATAGCTCGGTCGAAAGCGTACCGGCGTACTCGACCCATACATAGCATGAACAAACGCCGTCAGAACTCCTTTGAGATGAGCAAAGCAGATATCAGAACCTACCATCAGCCCTTCAAGCTGCACGAACATCGGTGAGTGGGTGACATCATCATCGCAACGATAGACGCAGCCCGGCACGATAATCTGCAACGGCGGCTTTCGGCTTTCCATCACACGGATCTGCACCGGTGAGGTGTGCGTTCGCAAGACGATTTCGGGCGCGACAAAGAACGTGTCCTGCATTTCCCGTGCAGGATGATCCGACGGAATGTTGAGTGCGGCAAAGTTGTGGTAGTCGTCTTCAATGTCAGGTCCGCGTGCAACCTCAAATCCCATCGCCGTGAAAATTGCGATAGTATCGTCCATCACCTGCAACAACGGATGCAGTGATCCACGCGGGCGTCGAGTGCCAGGGATGGTGATGTCGATACGCTCAGCAGCAAGGCTCTGAGCCCGCTGCGCCTCATACCATTGGGCACGAAGACTCACAATTCGTTCTTCGACCTGGACCTTGATCTCGTTCGCCGTCTCGCCGATTTTGCGCCGCTGCTCAGGTTGCAGCTCACCGATACCACGAAGAACTCCGGTGAGTTCTCCTTTACGGCCGAGAAAGCGTAGTCGCACGGCTTCCAGTCCATCCTCGTCTTTACAGGAATCGAGGGCTGATAGTGCTTCGCCACGGATACGTGCGAGTTCGTGTTCCATAAGAATTAGGACTGCGCCCAACAAGTAACGAGGACTGAGTGCTGAGGACTGAGCGG
>JAYVFX010000821.1:0-3502 GCA_043772795.1 Deltaproteobacteria bacterium | reverse complement strand
GAGATTCGCCCGCCCGCGCGAGGCTCGCGTCGACACCCGCAACATCGCCATCAGTGGAACACCACAAAAGACAATGACACGAAGGTCCGGCAGCCCGCGAAAACTCAGACGCGCAAGGACAGGATGGGGCTTGATCCGAGACTCGACCAGTGCGTCATCGTAGCGTTGGTTCAAGGAAAACACACCACTAAGAATGTCCGCGAGATGTCCCTCGACGTCTCGCGCCGACAGTCTTCGTCCATCGGAAGTAACAAAATCGCTCGCGTGTTTCTCGACAATGCTCACGATTCCTTCTCCCCCTGCTCCTTGTGCCGGCTTCATCACAAACTCTGACCATCCTCGTGACTGCCACGTAAAGTCAGCAATCTCACGGTGCATGTGGTACACGGTCAAGGTCTCAGCGACTGGAAGGCTGAGGGCAGTAAGGGCAGCTTTCGTTTTGACTTTATGATCGACGATTTGGAACAGCGCACGCGGATTATGACGTGTAATCAGATCATGATTTCGACGGTTGAGGCCCAACATTTCACGGGAGAGCATGCGCAGCGCGTGAATCATCCCGTCGACACCTTCCGGGTTTCCACCGTTTGCTGAACCTCAGGCTGTCCCATCAGCGTGGCGAAGCGCACGTATTCAAGCAGTCGCAAACCACGCCAGCGACCTAGCAGTAGCTCAACTCCAATAACCGCAACGAGAAGTTCGGGAAACGTGAGAACGATCGGCTTGAGGCCCGCACTCTCAATTCCAGCATACGACACCGTGGCGACTAACAGCGTGTGAAGAGTCAAACGGAGCGCTTCTCTGGTCCCGCGTTCGAGTTGTGTATTGGTAAAATTTTCGATGATGTTTGCCATAATCACCATGGGAAAAATGCTCACGTGCAGTAATGCACCGATTCCCAAGGTCGCACCGAGTACCGTTAATCCCACCATACTGACGGCCACCACCGCGATGAGAATGGCAACCCGCGAAACGAGGTGGAGCCGTAGCCCCTGCAACGCAAGACGGAGCCCTGTACCCAATCCAACGATGATCACAAAAACGACCATTCCCCAGATCAAGCCGGTCGTGAGGAATGCCAGCGCCAGCAGCATCGGTGAAAAGGTGCCAAAGGTCTCCAGTCCAATCACATTACGGAGGATGACCAAGAAAAACGCGATTAACGGCAGGACAAGGATAAGACTAAGAGCGGACAGTGGGACTTGAGATTGTACAGCTAGTGTCCACAACTTCACGACCTGCCGTCGCCACCAGCCCAAATGGGTCACGGTCTCCGCGTTGACGACCGAGGCTTCGATCTGATTACTCAGTACGTATTCAATCAGAGGACTCTGCGTCTGCACGCTGGCAGAACCGATACGCCACAAGGTCAGCAAATCTGACGGCCGGGTCAGCACGACAACCTCAGCGGGTTTCAACAACGATTCTAACACGGCGGCAAAGATGTTTGTCACCAATCGCGGGAGATGACTCGCAATCACTACGCGGAGATCGTCGAGCCTCACTCCCCGTTCTCCTTGCTTGAGTAACGCGTAGATTCCCGCAGTGTCAGCCGTGTTGACGATGAGAAGGTTCGCCTCACGAATCAGCGTCAGGTTATCACTGACCAGCGACTGCATGAGGTGTTCGCGAGAATAACTCGACTCAAAATCGACACTCAGCAACGCGACGTTGACACGGGCGGTTTGCGCCTCCGCCAAAATTTGTTCAACCGTCCCTTGGGGAATAGGACCATCATTCAGCACGACAATATTCGCAAGCGGGTAGTCAACGTAGGTCGTGATCGCATGCATCCGCTCTCCTTCGTATCGCAATCCCCGGTGTCCTTTGGTGCGATCACGTCCACCACTTGGATCAGCAGTAAGCACGGCATTGCGCGAAACCTGGCGAATAAAGAAAGTGTACTCGAGAGGAATTTTTCGCGTATGAATCAGCAGTGGCAAATCATTCCGATAGAGCGCAAGGTAGGTGTTGGGCAACCAAGCAAAATAGCCTGCGGTAGGGTCCATCGGCACCCAAGTGTCGCCGACCTTTGTTTCAACCCAGGAAATTGTGGTCCGTTTGCGTGCAGTATCACCGAGACGTATCCCACCAACGATCCGTGCAGGAATACCTGCCGCACGAAGGAGTGCAACCAATGCACGGGTCTTTCCCAGTCGGTTCCCCCGTTGACCATGAATCACAGATAGTGCGTCATTTTTTTCGTTTCCCGCATCTGGGGCCTGGAGGGCAGAAACATATTGATAGACCGTCCATATCGCCTGATCTGCACGACGACTGTTTCCCACAAGCCGTGCTACCTGCGTTTTCACCGCTGCGGCATCACTTTGAATGAGAACGGAAGGAGCCAGGTATGATTGCACAGTCGGCTCCAGGCCTTTTAGTGGATACGCCACAGCAGGCAGCGTCTTCGCTAAGTCTGCAATCTGCACCGTATACTCATACAGAAGCTGTCGAGGAGTCTCACTGGCTTGCGTGACAAGCCAGTGTCCCCACAGGTTCAGCCCGTCTGCTTCCTCTCGATAATTGACGCCCTCTGCGCTCGTACGGCGTTCGAGAATGCTTTGTCGTTCGTCAGATAACGGCAACAGCATTTGCACATGTGTTCCTGGTGGTGCCGCTTGCAAATCCACGGTTGCTGATATTTTCCAGTACGCGGTCGCTGGATGCTCTGGACGTTGGGTTCCGACAGAAGCCGTTCCTACAGTAGTTGTCTCGTCGCCACTGAATACGGACTCTTCTTCCTGTGCCCAACTTTCTGACGTAAGGCACACGACAAAGAACAGGCACAATAAGTGAGGAAGTATTGATAATCGCAACATGGGCAGTTGCTGCTCATCCTAAGCCCGAGGGAAGAGGAGATCAAGGAAAATTCGCGGAAAAAGCGCGTTCCGCTACTGCTGGCTCTGCAAGCCTGTGCCTTTCATATAGTAGTCAGTCATTTTGATCATGAGGGGTGGAAGTGGCGGCGTCATGCCCACGAAAGCATGTCCTGAGCTTGTCGAAGGGCGGGAATCCAGGGTGGGTAACTTGTTGCGCCTGCTTAAAATTCCTGGATGCTCGCCGGAGTTTATCCTGAGCTAAGTCGAAGGGCGGGCATGACGGAAATGGACCCATCAAATTCAGAGTGACTCACTACTAGTCTACGTTCTTCCAGAAACTGTCCAACCACTTCATGGTACTGCCCTACACTATTCAACTCCTTCAGACCTAAACGAAGTCGTTTGCAGGGTCCAAAGGCACGGGCGTACCAATCAATCATCTTGCGAAACTGCAAACAGGCAAGATGCTCTCCGCGAAAAGTAACAGCCCAGAGAAAATGGCGCGTCATAAGGGATACGCGATCAAGCAGTGTCGGCGGCGACGGGAGCGGGTCACCAACAAGTGCAGCACTGATCTCGCGGAACACCCACGGATTGGTCAAGGCAGCTCGCCCGATGACCAGCCCGGCGCACCCGGTCTCCGTCAACATCTGGTCAGCCGAGTGAGCGTCTCGGATATC
>JAYVFX010000820.1:0-3498 GCA_043772795.1 Deltaproteobacteria bacterium | reverse complement strand
CTCAGACGATCTCGTCCATCGATCTGGCGGAGATATGCTATTTGACGTGTCCACAGCCAACTCTCAAACCAATGAGCTGGGGTCCAGGGGTCATCAATCTCTTTCACGGGTACTGTCGCAAGCGCCTGCGCCCATTGCGGGGCTCCAGACTCTCGGACCAGACTTGTTATATGCACCACATGCTCAAGATGTGGTCGCAAACTGACAAGGCGCTGTAATTCGCTCATCAAGCTGTTCCAGCGGGTACTCACTTCTGATACAGAAACTTCAGATCTGCCTAGCACGTCATTCACAAAATGTTCTAATTCTGTGACAATACCGCCACTATATTCGTGAAGCCGAGAACGTATCTGTTCGACCTTCCCTTGCGCAGCAGAGAGTTGATGCCGTAGGAGGTTTAGCTGAAGCGCTTTTGCAGCTCCAATCGCAGCTGCCTCGTCTAAAATAATAGCGCTCGCATCTAAACCGCGCGGGAAAAGAACAGCAAGTTGTTGCTTGATCTTCGGGCCGAGCACTTTAAGGATAGTAACCGCCTGTTCGACGAGATCGTGAAAGCCGGCCAAAATACTTGCGGTTACGCCAGTATCACCACTAAAAGTCGGTAGGTTGAACTCTCCCGCAATCCCATTCCAACGGGCGACAAAAGTCGTAATACCCACCTGATAGCGAAGATAAGAAGAGATGTGTCGCCATTCGTCTTGGGTAGTGGGTTTATGGCCGTCGACCGTGATTTGGTCGAAAAGGGACCGAAGATTTGCCCTGCCAATTGGCAACAAACCGAAGGGACGTCGGCCTTGAGCTGTCTTCTCAACAGCCTCTCTTACTGCCTCTTGATGCGGACCGAGACGTGGAAGCCCTACCGGACGCTTGAGAAACCGCTTACGCTGTTCAGTGATGCCAGCAAGATCCTTAATCAGATTATCGAACATCTCCGTGCTCCGATGGTTGAAGCCAGTTTGATGCCATTTCTTGAATAAGGATTCAAGCCAAGGCTGGTCGGCGACCGCGCGGCGATACTCTGCCATCACCTCTAGGTCTTTTAGCGTTTCGGCGGCACGTTCTGGAGCGTGTTTGACAGAGAGGTAAATCAGCGGCACGTTTTCCACCACGGCCTCCATCTGTACTCGGTCGGCGTTAACCAGGTCGCTATGGATAGCTTCCAGCGTTGCCGCATCCGGAAAGTCGTTCGGACTGGGTAGCGTGTGTCCGTTATACTCAAGGTCAATCCCCAGCGCCTTACGCGCCACCCGCACGGTGGCTATATCCTCATCTGTAAAACGTAGCTCGGAATGCAGCCCCGAGCCGACTTGGTCTGGGAACCATGCATGGAGATCACGGTCAGTGATGACACGCTCAGCAAGTTCGACTGGGGTGAGAGTGCGCAGGTCACCAACAAGTGTGTTCTCGACGAGAGAGAGATGCTGGCGTGCCCACTCCGACATTTCTACGTCAATTCGGTTGATCTTCTCTTGTAATAGTCGCCTCTGATTTTCCTTATCGGAGATGTCCCGCTTAACCACACGGGGATTCATGCTAGTAACCGTACTGGCCAGTCTATTGACCGCAGTTTCAATCTGACGCAGCCCCTCACGCTCACTGGCCAACAGGCTGATGGACAAATCGCGGATTTCCTCCGGAATATGTTCACGGAGCACCTCTAACGCTGGCTCACCCTTGGAGATCACCAAAACCCGACGTCCAGTAGCAAGATAGTGGCAGATAACGTTGGCGATGGTGTGAGTCTTGCCGGTACCAGGTGGTCCTTGGACAACAACGCCTTCAGATTTTTCTAGTCTCCGAGTAATGGCCAACTGAGCATCATTAAACTCCTTGGGGAAATATAGGTCATTAGCGTTCGTCAAGTCCTCTTCTTCATAGTCATCCCCAGCCTCCTTCTGATCAAAGCCGCCAGAACGAAAGTCTCCGGGAAGATTAATCACCATTGTCTCTGAAAGTTCAGTGACGAAACGCTGAGCCGAAGCGGGGATGTCGCCGATCTTTGTCTCGCGCACGGCCGTCTTTAGGCGCTCCAAATCTTCGCGGATGAAGTTGTCAACACGGCGTCTCGCATAGATCGCCCATGTGTCAGTAATCTTGAGGGTCGATGTCATAGCAGGAACTGTACGATCCGTTGCATCTTCTATGTCGTCAGGATGGTACACGCCTGATTCTTGCAGATATTGGGAGGCTCCACGCAAGACAGGCTCAAATGTTTCCCTTATGAATGGAGAGAACTCTCGGTCTTCCCGCTCAAGCTTCGCAAAGAACTCGCGAGCGTTGCGCTGGACAGTTTCAGCGCCTGGACTATCAATGGCATAAAATGGACTCAGACCAAGTTGTAAGGGGACTTCTCGGGGCCGTATGCACACCGCCCCACTATGTTCGTCAATTTCCATCTCAACCAAGGCTTCAATCAGCGGCTGTTCAATTGTGCGATCGTCAAATTTACCAAGGGCAACCCCTGTCCCCCATACGACTTCGACCGGATGTTCAACTCCTTCCGAGTGGATCGTGTGGTACAAGTTGAAGAATTGTTCATACACGCGAATCGTTTCGCGCCGAGGGCGCTCTTCATCTGCCCATCGCTGCCATGCTTCTGCAATGTATGTATCGATGGCAACTCGTAATTTTGGCTGTCGTTCCAAGCGAAAAAAAACATCAACCTGCTTCGAGCCAACTTTCGACTGTTTCAATACCTCACTAACATCTTCTTTACTGATCACTCCTTGTTCAAGACAAGCCTTAGCATCGACCTCACTCAGAGTTTCTATTCGGGATTCTGCAACGTGTGGCAGAGAGTTCGGGTCGCGGCTGACCGTTACCCACACTTTAATCTTCTCGGGTACAGCGGGAGGGTCGATCCGTTTTAGACGCTCGATTCTTAGCCAGCTCGCGCCGTTCTCATCTTGCTGATCGTGGAGAACCCCAATTCGACCTTGTAATTCGTGCTCGAAGCACAGTAAGTTTTTATGGTCACGAATCGAAAACACAGGTCGTTCGGTCAGCTGAACAGTATGTTGAACGTAGTCAAGAAGGTCTACGAGCCGCATTGAAGCCAGCGAGGTATCTGTTTTGCCGTTCTGCGTTGACATGATGTACCGGCCTTTTTTCAAAGTCGCTTTCACGTTCTCGACACGGGTTCAAATCCCGTCGGGGACATTTCCCACAACAATGACTATCGGCACGGGAGTATTGGGGTTAAGAAGCTGCCGCACCTCTTAAGAATGCCTTTAGCACAGCACTGAGGTTTTCTTCTTTCTTACTCACCTTACGCGACAGGGGCGAAAAAGGTGTAAACTCGCCAGTATGAAAGCACAACCGATAGCCGATTTGTATTCCGATTACTTGCTAGCGTCGTTTGGGGCGACCACGGCTACGGGGCTGAGCGAACTGCTGGAAGGGGAAGTCAGCCACGATCAAGTGACCCGGTACTTGGCGGGGACGAAGAAAACCGCGAGCGCTCTGTGGCAGACCGGGAAGTCCTTTGTTCGGGACGTG
>JAYVFX010000819.1:0-2814 GCA_043772795.1 Deltaproteobacteria bacterium | reverse complement strand
ATCAATTAACAATATAAAGACCTGACTCTTTTTATGCGCGACATCGGCTTCACCTGGGAACATGACATGCATTTTTGGTTCAAACGCGCGAAGTGGAATGAGTTCGCTTTCGGTGATGCGACCTATCATCTTGAGCGATTGGCGCTGTTGGAGGAGTTCTGAGAGAGACCCATTGCCTAGTCAACCGCATCCTTCTCTCCTCAACAACGCTATCGTAGGCTCTACGGCTATGAATGGCAGTACGATGACATTAGGCGATCTCTTGCAGAGTTTGCACGCACTCGAAGGCCAATTGCAGCAGTTTGAGGAGCGCTATCGCTTACGCTCTGATGATTTCTATCGGCTCGTACAAGAGGGTCGACTAGAGCAGAGCGCCGATTTTATCGAGTGGCTCGGTCTCTACGAGATCAAATGTAAACGTGAGCAACAATATCGCCGTTTGACCGACGTGCTCCTCCAACCCGTATTAAGTGCAGAACCATCAGCAGACAAGAAACTGACCTTGCCCCTGAGTGAGACGGCGTAGGACGGTCGTATGCCGCCGACGCTAGAAGAGTATGAAGCGTTCATCTATGCCCTGCCCACGAATTATCCTGCCATCCAGCATGCGGTACTCAGCTTCATACGCCTCGGTCCACAGACCGCAACGGTCCGGGCAGAAATCTTTTTCGCGCACGAGATAGTGTTGCGAGTCCGGCAAATTCTAGACTTTACCGACGGATTCATCCAAAGCTACAGTTACGAAGTATACCGAGGCGAGGAAAAGCTCTACTGGTACGACTCCTGGCCACATCCTCACATTCCTGAGCTGGCGGCAACCGATCCGCATCACAAGCATATTGCGCCAGACTTGAAGCACCACCGTATTCCGGCTCCCGGGTTAAGTTTTACACGTCCAAATCTACCATTTCTGATCGCAGAAATTGAACAGCTACGACAGCCGGGCTCGTAGCCAACGCTCCCCTCAAGCCGATCTCCGCTCAGTCTTCATTCCAGAAAATAATAACTACGAGTTAGGCAAAAGCGCGCGAGTGCTTAAGAGGCAGTCGAAGCAGCGAGCAGCTCTGTCACTAATCGCCAAGCTGCCCGTGGCACCCAGCGTCACCCCAACACAAGTACAAAAATTCAACAACGTCCCTAAATTGTCCGCGCACGAAACCTCCCGCGCGGCTTCACTTGCCAAAGCCTGCTTGTCTGATGTGTACGCACGCACGACCAATCGCGCTGTGCAGATGCATGGCGGCATCGGCTTTACCTGGGAGCATAACATGCATTTTTGGTTCAAACGCGCGAAGTGGAATGATTTCGCCTTCGGTGATGCGACTTATCATCGTGAGCGATTAGCGCGGTTGGAAGGGTTTTGAGATAGACACATTGCCTAACCGTACCAGTGGCATACAGAGAGAAGCTTTGCTATCTGTGGTGTAATGAAACGAGAAGCAAAACAGGACCCTCGTCTCGTAACCTGGGTCCGAACGTGGCAACGGGCGGCTCAGCCGCTTGAGGCGTTGCGGCGTGCAGAGTTAACAGCTTTACACACCAAACAGACGTTACTCAACCTCGCGGATGCCTTTGAGTCGTGCCGCTTGCACTCCACTCCGCCACTTCACTCCGGTCTCGTCACCCAACAGGCTTTCTTTCGCCGGTTACGACCATGATTGAACTTTTTGCCGTGGCCCACCGGTTGCAGCAGTTTTTCGTTGCTCGCGGGTGGAAGTTCTGCTTTTTGCTTTACAGCGCTGGGGCGAGCCACGGGTTACTCAGGACGTCGATATCACGCTGTTCACCGGATTTGATAGTGAGGAAGAGTTCATCGACACCCTCCTCAGCGAGTTCTCTGCACGTATTGCCGAGCCACACACCTTTGCCCTTCAATACCGTGTTCTTCTCTTAAAATCAGACAGCAATATCGATGCCGATATTGCGCTGGGCGGACTCCCGTTCGAGGAACAGATGATCACCCGAGCAAGTGAGTTCGACTTTTTGCCCGAGGTTACGTTGCTCACGTGTTCCGCAGAGGATCTGGTGGTCCTCAAGGCCTTCGCCGATCGACCACGCGATTGGGTGGATATCGAAAGTGTGCTGGTTCGCCAGAAAGGTTTCCTGAACTGGGACTATATCGATAGTACCCTGTCCCCCCTGGTAGCAGTGAAAGAGGCGCCTCACATTCTGGCGAAGCTAGCTGCGGTACGTACCCGCAGTGAGACGTGATAAAAACGCCTCTCCGTCTTCAGTGTGTAGGGCAAGAGGGGCAAAACAAGAAGTGAAGAAAACGTTAAGGTCGGTGGGCCTTATTCCTATTGCCAAAGTAAAGACCTGACCCCAATTTTTCGATATGAGTGAGAACCGCTGGGCAAGGGCTTCGTAACTCTGATACTCCCGCCCGAGCGACCCAAGCACTCGAAATTGTTGCTTCTCTTGCTTTGCTCCTGGCTATGCCCGATACTTGGTGACAATGACTTCTGCTTACATGTGAAAGAGGCCCAACTACGATGGCAATGGTATCGACGGCAGACCCCCAATTCCAATCGGCCATACAAGCGTGCGCGATGGCTCTGCACAGGATGGCGGACTACGAACTCGATGCTCCTTTGCACAGACAAATACACGAATTAGGCAAACGGAAGGAATTTCTCACTACGGCAGAACATGAGGAATTACTTGCCCTCGTCGATTTCATGCACAAGCGTACGAGCGAGAAGCTCGAAGCCCAGACAGCTTTAGCTCGGCTCCGTATAGTGATTCCTGGTGTATTGCTCGACTCATGAGCACGGGATCAGAACAGTTCCGGGACGCAGTAGTCAGACGCGCAGG
>JAYVFX010000818.1:0-15996 GCA_043772795.1 Deltaproteobacteria bacterium | reverse complement strand
GAGGGTAGCCCCCTTCTTCGCTTCAATGTCTTGTCGAGATCCTATTGGCCGGTTTTCAGCCGTCCCTCATTGGCCGGTTTTGGCCGTCCCCCGAGGCTTGCGCATCTCCTTTGATGTTTCTCCCTTCTTTCAGCACTCGCTCAGCGCGTGCTGTTTGTAGAATCGTTTTCCTCGCAAAGCCCGCTCTCCCGAGCGATCCTTGCGAGAACTTCGCCACGTCGTTCCACCGAATCCGACCGGAGCTCGTTTAGCTCCGGTCAGAATCATCTGTGAGTAGTAGAATCACCCGTCCGCTCTTTCGTCGCTTCGTCTTGATCGGGTGCCACCCCGATCAAAAGACGGCTCCCCAGTACCTTCCAGGGCCATCCGCTCACGTCCGGCTACTTGGCCGCACGCGACTTCTACTTGAGCGCCACTCCCAGAGTGCAGCGTTTTGAACACCTGCCGACCAAGGCAGGCACCGGAGGACCACTCCGGCTGCTACACTCCTTCCCGGATTAGTGAAGATCTGCATCCATTCGGTCACGTCGCTAGGAGGTGTTACCCTCCGACCCATCCTCGTATGTCTCAGGCTCCCGCCCGAGCATAGTTTCCGTGCGCTGCGCCCCACAGGGGGCGCTCAGAACGCACGATTTCAGCAGGTAGAACTAAGAAGTCCCCGCTTACCCGATCGTTGATGAGTGTTCGCATTTCGGTGCCGTCTCCGAATGAACTTACTGGCTCGCCCTTACGGGCTTTGTAGAGTTGAGCTATTCGTAGCGCGCCATTTTCGGACGCACTCCGACGGAAGTTCTCCGCCGGTTTTGGCTGTCGCCAGCCAAAAACTCCCTCCGCCAGATGCGTTGAAGAAGCCTACTTGGTCCTGCCAAGTGTGGGCCTCGGCCCCGCATGCGGGATTTTCACCCGCTTGGACAATCACAGCCGTAGCTGCGCTCTTTGCTCCGCATGAGCAAAGGCGTAACAACGGTTTTTCTCCGTCGCCCCAGCCCAAAGACCCCGCAGCATCGGATAGAACTCACGGATTGGGCTCCGAGGGAGTTGGCACTCCGTCAGAGGTTTTACTCGTGAGAGCCTCCGTCGAGCACGGACAAGCACCTCTCGATGCATCCGGCTCTACGGGTACGGCGCTACGCGGGTGGTTAATCCCGCTTCCTTAGACTGGGTGGCAACCCAGCTTTACCGGATGCGCCGCCTTCTACCCACAGAAGCTCGTGGCAACTAAACGCTTCTGCATAGCGGGCGGCGTACCGTACTCGGCGTGCCGGTACAAGTGAAATGAAGTAAGCCTTTGCGCGACCTCAATTCGGGCCCTTCGCGAGGGGAGCCACCCCTCCGCTATCATTGAACTCCGAGGCAACTTGTCCTCGACGTGCTTGCGGTAGACCAGAACAGTGCGGTCTTATGTTCTGGCAGATGTCTAATCCGTTCTCTGAGGAGCAATTCCGGTGTCCATTACGCTCGCCGATCTGGAAACGTGGCTTTCCGAGCCAGAAGGCGAGCGGCTTGAGTTCAAAGAGGCCAAGAGCACCTACCAGTTCGACAAACTTGTAGAATATTGCGCGGCCCTTTCGAATGAAGGCGGCGGAACCATCATTCTCGGCGTCACTGATCGACGTCCTCGCGTAGTCGTTGGAACAGCGGCATTTGCGGAGCCGGGTCGCACCGTTGCGGGGTTAGCAGAGCGCCTGCCGCTGCGAATCGATTGGGCTGAGCTTCAGCACCCAATCGGGCGCGTTCTGGTGTTTAGCGTTCCAGCTCGACCCGCTGGGATGCCGGTCAAGGGCAATGGCGTCTACTGGGAGCGGTCAGGCGATGCCTTGGTGCCGATGAGCGAACAGAGTCTTCGTCGCGTGTTCGATGAAACTGCACCTGACTTCTCCGCCGAGTTGCGCGCTGACGCGAAAGTCGCTGACCTCGACAATGCCGCGATCGACCGCTTTCGCCAAATGTGGCGCAAGAAGTCTGGCAATCTCGCCCTCGATTCTCTCCCCGTGGACCAGTTGCTTGAAGACGCAGAGCTCACCGTTGACGGGAAGCTCACAAACGCAGCGCTCGTTCTGTTTGGGACACGTCAGGCGCTCGGTCGCTATCTTCCGCAAGCAGAGGTGATCTTCGAATATCGTTCGTCAGAGGCCTCAATACCGCATCAACAGCGAATTGAGTTTCGCCAAGGCTTCTTCGGGTTTCTTGACGACCTATGGAATACCATCAACCTCCGCAACGAGGTTCTCCATTATCAGGACGGCTTGTTTTTGGTTGACGTGCCGGTGTTCAACGAGATCGTCATTCGAGAGGCGGTGCTCAATGCAGTCACGCACCGCGACTACCGGCTACCGGGCTCTGTCTTCATCCGCCAGTTTCCACGGAAGCTGGAGGTGATCAGCCCAGGCGGGTTTCCAGCCGGAATCACAGTGGAAAATATTCTGCGCAAACAGCTCCCGCGCAACCGGCGCATCGCCGAGGCCTGTGCCAGATGCGGACTTGTCGAACGTTCGGGGCAGGGGGCTAATCGAATGTTCGAGGAATCCATCAAAGAGGGTAAGCAGAAGCCGGACTTCACTGGCACGGATGGGCACCAGGTGAGCCTGACCCTCTTCGGGGATGTTCAGAGCCCTCAGTTTCTTCGCTTTCTTGAGAAAATCGGCGCGCAACAACTGGCGTCATTCTCCGTTGACGATCTCCTCGTGCTTGATGCACTCCAACGGGACGAACCGGTCGCGGCCAGTTTGCGAAACAATCTGAACCGACTCGTTGAACACGGCATTGTGGAGAGGGTGAGCCGCGGTCGAGGTGTCAGGTTTATCCTCTCTCGCAAGTTCTATAGCTTCCTCGGCAAGAAGGGAGCTTATACACGCCGACGAGGCCTTGATCGAAATACGAACAAGGCGCTTCTCCTGGAGCACATTCAAAAGGCCGCCCCAGAGGGTGCTCGCCTGCAAGATCTTCAGGAGGTCCTGAAGGACCTATCGAGGGCGCAAGTCCAAACACTTCTTCGTGAACTCAAGCGCGAGGGCAAGGTGCACGTGGCCGGCCTCACTCGTGCCGCTCTCTGGTTCCCTGAGAAGCCCCCTCAATAGGGTGAAGGCAATTGCATCCTTCAATCCCCAGAAGCAATCTAGATGCAATTGCTTCCCGATAACCAATTGAATACACAGGGGTTCTCTATTTAGCCTGATTGAACCTGGCTGCTAGCCGAAGCAATACATTGCATCTGCTTCTTTGAAGCACTTCGGGGCTTAGGCTCATGCCTAACGGGTTCCAAAGAGAGAAATTCCGCCCACACACCTCGACCAGTCCGCGCAAGCGGGATCTTCACGGGCTCCAACAGCCCTCGAATCAGAAGAAAAGCCTCGGTTTCGCAAATCCCAACGAAATCGAATTGCTAAGGGCTCTGCCCTGACGCGGTCAAGGCTTCCCTTCGAGGCGAGCCTCTTCGGCTCCGCTGGCCGTCTCCCCAGACTTCCGCGCTAGGCCACTACGTGGCCGCTTGTGCAGCCCTCCGCTTCGCTCCGTCCTTTCCGCTTTCGCTCCAAGGATGGGTGATTCCCCTCGGCCAGCTCCGGCCTTGACCTTGTCTCCCCGCTCTCATCGGCGAGTGCCTAGCCGGGTGTGTGCAGCAGCAACACCCTCATATCCATTCAGGAGAAAAACGATGACGACGAAAGAAAGAACAGACATCTATCAGCGAATCACGGACCAGATCGCAGAAGCAATCGAGCGGGGAGCGGGAACCTACAAAATGCCGTGGCATACAAGCGGCGAGTTTGGGTTTTCTCCAATCAACGCTCAATCAGGAAGGCCATACCGGGGAATCAATGTCCTCGTGTTGTGGTCCGAAGCCGAAAAGCGAGGATTCAGTTCAGGACTGTGGGCGACTTATAAGCAGTGGTCGGATTTGGGCGCACAGGTGAGGCGAGGGGAGAAGGCTACCGCTGTGGTGTTCTGGAAGTTCTCGCAGGTTCAGACCAAAGCCGAGGATTCAGAGGAAGAATCAGAGAAGAGCATCCCATTTGCACGCGAGTATTCTGTGTTCAATTCGGACCAGGTTACCGGGTTCAAGAGCGACGAGGCCAAGCCGGTCCTTTCAGAGTCTGAACGAGTTGAAGGGGCTGAGCAGTTCTTCTCCTCGTTGGGCGCAGAGATCCGAACTGGAGGGAACCGAGCGTTCTACAGTTCAGACGCTGATCTGATCTGGGTGCCGAACTTCTCCGCCTTCAGGAATGGCACGGCATACTATTCGGTCCTCGCTCACGAGACCACGCATTGGACCGGCGCACCCCACAGGCTCAACCGAGACATGTCGCACAGGTTTGGAAGTGAGGCCTACGCAGTCGAGGAGCTCGTTGCCGAACTTGGCGCGGCCTTCGTTTGTGCGGACCTTGGTCTTACCCACGAACCCCGGACTGATCACGCGGCCTACATCGCATCCTGGTTAAAGGCGCTCCGAAATGACAAGCGGGCGATCTTCACCGCGTCGAGTAAAGCCCAGGCGGCAGTGGATTGGATGCACAGCCAACAAGGGGAGGGGCGAGCGGCGGCATGATCAAGAGGGTTAACAAAGCGGGGGGCGTCGCCCCCTGCGACCCGACCAGGGAGAGGTATTCCCCTCTCCCTGGACCCTCTCTCCGACTCGCCGTCTGGCAGCGGAACAGATGTTTATGCCCCTTCGGGGACGCTCCCGCCGGTCGCTCAAAACCCCTGTTCCTCAGGGCCCAGTCTATTCGCTCGTCCTCGCCGTCAAGGCCAAGCCGCTTCGCGGGACGCAGAGCGCCGCCTTGACCGCTGCGGGCGGACCGGGAACACCTTATCAACTGGCCGGTGGATCTATCTGTTTGGTACGTTAAGACTTCCGAGAGTGTTTTTGCGAAGGGACGACCGATGAAAGCGCACGACTGGAGCAATGCTCCTCAGGTGTCAGAACAAGCTCTACGCGTGGCGGGTGTCGAGCGGATCGCCTCCATCCCGGCATCGCTCCCGGAAGGTCGCGCATGAACGTCTTTGAAACGCATGCCAAGATAATCGACGACTACGCGAAGTACATCCAAAGCTTCATCAATATTGCAGACCCGGCGATCCGGAATCGGGTTGAAACCGAGCTTCAGGCGGGCAAGCTGTGGCCCGAGCCCCTCCTTCAGTTCAACCCTGCCTACAAAATGGCAGGCACCGTCACCGAGGTCGCAAAGACCGGCGTGCTCCACAAAGCGGTCACGGACATCTTCAAGGGATACTCTCTCTACCGACATCAGCTCGAAGCAATCACACTCGGCACCGCGGACCGGGATTTTGTCGTCACCTCCGGCACGGGGTCCGGAAAGTCGCTGACCTATATCGGCACCATATTCCATAAGCTCCTCACCGAACCTCAGGCGAAGGGAGTTGTGGCGATCGTGGTGTATCCCATGAACGCGCTGATCAATTCCCAGACGAACGAATTTAGAGCTTACCGAGACAACTTCGAGCGAGCCACCGGCAAGACCTTCCCAATCACGTTTGGCCAATACACCGGGCAAGAAGGGGAGAGTGCTCGACAAGGAATGCGCGAGGAGCCGCCGCAGATCCTGTTGACCAACTATATGATGCTGGAACTCCTTCTGACCCGAGTTCAGGAGCGTCCCATTCGGGAGGGCATCTACCAAAACCTTCGGTTCCTCGTCTTCGATGAGCTGCACACCTATAGGGGACGGCAGGGTGCCGACGTTGCGATGCTCATTCGCCGCATTCAGGCCCAATGTCAGCGGCAGATTGCTTGTATCGGAACATCCGCGACGATGGTGTCAGCAGGTAGCCTCGAAGCGCAGCGCAAGGAGGTTGCGGAAGTAGCCACGACGATGTTTGGGCGGGCGTTCACTCCCGAACAGGTCATCAACGAGACCCTAACGCGATCGCTGGCGTTCAGCGGCACTCTGCCAGATGGGCCAACCCTACGCCGCGCGATCGACGCCGGCATCATCGTCACCGCAACCGAGGAGGAACTCCGCCACCATCCGGTGGCCGTCTGGCTTGAGAACCGCGTTGCCATCGAGGAGCGTGAGGGCCAACTTGTCCGGCAAAAGCCCTTGAGGATCGGACAGGTGGTAGAACGACTGTCCGAGGACTCCGGCGCGTCAAAAGACGGTTGCCGCAAGTGTTTGGCTGATCTTTTGCTCTGGATAAGCACGGCAAACCAGCGGCTGATGAGCACGGGCTCGCGCTACACGATCCTCCCGTACAAGCTTCACCAGTTCATCGCACAAACGGGGTCCGTCTATACAACTCTCGATCAGGATGAGAACCGATTCATTACTCTCGAACCGGGAATCTACAAGCAAGATGAGGAGAACAAGAAGCCGATCTTTCCAAATGTTTTCAGCCGCGCCACCGGCCATCCCTTCATCTGCGTCTCGCTCTTGGGTGACAGGCTTGAGCCCAGGGAGTTTCGGGAGAGCTCGGAGGAGGAGGCGCTAGCAACTGACGGATACCTGATCGTTGGAGACGATATCTGGGATCCCGTTACGGACCTCGATTATCTCCCTGATGCGTGGCTGAAAACGACGAGGAGTGGCACCGCACCTGATTCGAGTAAGGCGGCGAGATTCCCCCGTAAGATCTACTTCGACGAGTTCGGCCAATGCTCGGAATCTCAGCAGATGAAGTTTTGCGGTTGGTTCATGTCTGCGCCGCTCATGTTCGACCCGACAGGAGGCACTTTCTTCGACGCGAAGACGAGTGAGGGAACGAAGCTCACTAAGCTCGGAAGCGAGGGCCGTAGCACTTCGACGACGATCACGGCATTTTCGGTTCTGAATAGACTTCATGACGCGGGATACCACCCAAAAGATCAGAAGCTCTTGAGCTTCATGGACAACGTGCAGGATGCCGCGCTCCAAGCTGGTCACTTCAATGATTTTGTCCAGGTGGTTCAGCTGCGGGCGGGAATTTATAAGGCACTCACAACGGCCCCGAAAAACACGCTCACCTTTGCCGATATGGGAGAAGCGGTTTTCAAGGCACTGGCGCTTCCATTTCTCGATTACGGCAACCGCGATCAGGAACCAACTCTGGCACCTGTTCGCAGGGACTACGAACAAGCTCTACAGACCTTTCTGTTCTATCGCGCCGTCGCTGATCTCAGGCGAAGCTGGCGCATCGTTCTGCCAAATCTCGAACAGTGTGGCCTTCTAAACGTCGACTACTTACACCTCGACGAAATCACGCGCGAGGATGCCTTCTGGGCAGATCTTGCCATCGTCTCCGAACTCTCCCACAAGGACCGTAAGGAGTTTCTCTCTACCGTACTCGACTTCTTCCGTTTGGAGTTCGCGCTGCACAGCGAGAATTTCTTAACCTCATCCCGTCTCAAGGAGAACGAGAAGAACTTCAGAGAGCGGCTCAAGGCCCCATGGACGCTCGATACGAATGAGGTGCTCCGGGAGCCCTGCGTCATTCGCCTTGATCCGCTACATCGATCAGCCCGCCTGCTCTCCAAAAGTATGGGACCCGCGAGCGCTCTTGGAAAGTTCATCAAACACACGGCAAAGCAGAAGGACATCGATCTCGACGGCATTCGTGGAGACGGCTACAGGGAGTTCATCCTTCAGATGATGCGCAAGCTGAAGGAGGCCGACTACCTCTTCGAACAGAGCGCCCGTAGCGATAAGAACACCGAGGTGCCGGTCTTCCGATTACGGATTGAGAAGCTACTTTGGAAACTTGGCGATGGGGAGACCGTCAAGCCCGATCTCATCAAGCGGCGATCGTACAAAGATCAAGCTCCTCAGCCGAATGTGTTTTTTCGGGAGATTTATTGCCGCGACTTCGCTCCGACTAAGCGACTCAGAGCTGAGGACCACACCGGCCACGTCAAGACAGAGGACCGTGCCGACCGAGAGGATCGCTTTCGCGCGGAGTGGTATCTTGATGATTCCAAGAAGCAACTCGACGACGCCCGCATCCGAAGCCACTCCATCAGTGCACTTTTCTGCTCGCCAACAATGGAGCTCGGCATCGACATCGGTGGCTTAAGTGTCGTCCACCTTCGAAACGCTCCACCAAATGCTGCAAACTATGCCCAGCGCTCGGGTCGCGCCGGCAGAAATGGACAGGGAGCGCTGATCTTTACCTACTGCTCAAGCTACTCCCCGCACGACCGACATTACTTCAACCAACAGGCGGCTATGGTCGCTGGTGTAGTCCAAGCCCCTAGGATAGACCTCTGTAACCGCGAACTCCTCCTGACCCATCTCAATGCGCTGGCGATCAGTGAGATCGGGATGCCAAGCCTCAATTCAAACGGGGGCCCCATGATGTCGCTCATGAACCTCGTGGTGGATGACAACGGAGACATGCCCCTCGCTCCGGCAGTCCGGGCGGGACTTCAGATCAACCCGAAAGCGTTCGATTCCATAAAGGCCACGTTTCACCGCGTAGTGAAGGATTTTAGGCCGCGTCTTCAAGAGAGAGCGAGTGCTTGGTATTCCGACGAGTGGATCGATCACAACCTTGGGAGGCTCGCCGATCATCTGGACGAGTCAATGACTCGTTGGCGTCGCCTCTATCGCTCCGCCCGGACCTTGCTCACCCGCTCTACCCAACCGATTGAGAGCGGAAGGTTAAGTGTGGGAAGTGAGGAGTACAGGAAGTACAAACGACATCAAGACCAAGCAAACCGCCAACTCAACCTGCTTCGTAATGACGTTCCGACCGCAGCTGATCGCTCCGAATTCTATCCTTACCGCTACCTCGCCTCAGAGGGGTTCTTCCCTGGATACAACTTCACCCGACTTCCCATCAGAATCTTCATCCCCAGCGGGACGACAACGGGAGACTTCATTTCCCGCCCTCGGCCAATCGCGCTTCGGGAGTTCGGACCGCTCAATGTCATCTACCACAACGGGCGCAAATATCGGGTCTCGCAGCTCGTTATCCAGGATGCCGAGTCTTCACTCACTGACGCTAAGGTGAGCACGAAGGCAGGCTACTACCTGACCGGCGAGCAGAAGGATCTGGAGCTGTGCCCCTTCTCGGGCGTTAGCCTTGCGGACAATGCGAACAAAGAGCACCTTCACGATCTTCTCGAACTCTCTGAGTCTCGTGCAGATGAGGTAGACAGAATTTCCTGCGAGGAAGAAGAGCGAGTCTCCCGTGGGTTCGAAGTTCAAACCTATTTTTCGGTTGACGGCGGCCAACTGGATAAAGTGCGTAAGGCCATCGCACGATCAACGGAGACGGACCTCTTGAGCCTCAGGTTTATCTCTGCGGCGCGATTGGTTCACGTCAATTCAAAGTGGAGATCGCAGCGAACCGAGGGATTCCCAATGGGTCTCACCTCAGGTGATTGGAGAAGTTCCGTTCCTGACCCGGCTGACAATCCGAGAGAGACCTTTCGGTTGGTAAAGCTCTTTACGTCGAACCTTGCTGACGCGCTGTACATTGAACCCATTCCAGCCCTCGGGCTGAGGCGGGAAGGGGTAATCACGCTACAGCACGCCCTGAAGCGTGCAATCGAGATTGTCTTCCAGGTGGAGCCAAACGAGATTGGTGTCGTGTCGATGGGCAATCCAGAGGCTCCGAACATCTTACTTTACGAGGCAGCGGAGGGGAGTCTTGGAATCCTGTCGCAGTTCGTTGATAACGTCCAGACTTTCCAGCGCGTTATTACCGCGTGCAAATCAATCTGTCGCTACGACGATACTAGCTACCGGGCTCCTGCCTCTTACGACGACCTCCTCAGCTACTACAATCAACGCGATCACAAGTTGATCGACCGCTTCCTAATCTCCGATGCGTTGGAGAAGCTTTCTCTTTGCTCCATCGAGATACAAACGAATTCAGGTTTTCGAAACTACGAAGACCAATATCAATCGATGCTCCGAAACCTCGACCCAAACTCGTCAACGGAGCGGGCGTTCATCAAATTCCTCTATGAGAATGGCCTGCGACTCCCGGACGCCGCACAGAGGCGTATTGATGGCGTCTACTGTCAACCCGACTTCTACTATGAGTCCCGTTTCTGGGTATTCTGTGACGGTTCGCCGCACGACGAAGCGGGGGTCAGACAGCGTGATGATGAGCAGAGGCAGCTGATCATAGCCAAGGGCGATGAGGTGTGGAGCTGGCACTACCGGGAAGACCTCGCCGTTAAAGTTGCCCAGCGCCCAGATATCTTCAGGAAAGTGCGATGAGCGTAGCACTCCAGCCTGGCAAGCTCGTGACACTACGAGGACGGGAATGGGTTGTCCTACCATCGGAAGACCCAGACCTTCTCGTTGTAAAGCCGCTTGGAGGCTCCGATGATGAGGTCACTGGGATCTATCTCCCCCTGGAAATTCAAAGCGACCGACCCGCGGACGCCCGGTTCGAGCCCCCGGCAACCGCAGACCTCGGAGACATTAGCAACGCTCGACTGCTTTACGATTCCGCGCGACTGGCGTTCCGGAATGGTGCCGGTCCTTTCCGAGCTCTGGCGAAGCTCTCGTTCCGTCCTCGCGCCTATCAGATAGTTCCGCTTGTAATGGCGCTCCGCCAAGACACAGTACGTGTCCTAATCGCAGATGACGTTGGTGTCGGAAAAACAATCGAAGCTCTGCTTATCGTTCGCGAGCTACTTGAACGACGAAAGATCAAGCGATTCGCCGTCGTCTGCTTGCCCCACCTCTGCGATCAGTGGCAGGAGGAGATTCGCTCCAAGCTCGACATCGAGGCCGTCATCATTCGCTCCAACACGCAAGCGCGCCTGGACCGGCAGATCCAAGGGGATGCCAGCGTCTACGACTACTACCCTTACCAAATCGTCAGCATTGACTTTATTAAGTCCGACGTGAGGCGAAGCGTTTTCATTGAACAGTGCCCGGAGCTGGTTATCGTTGACGAAGCGCACACTTGCGCGAGACCGGCAGGCGCATCGGCAGCTCAGCAGCAGCGCTATCACCTCGTCAACCAGATTGCCTCTAAGCCAGGGCAGAACCTTGTCCTCCTCACCGCCACCCCTCACAGCGGAAAGCCGGAGGAGTTCCAGTCTCTCTTGGGGCTGCTGAAACCTGCCTTCGAGGAGCTCGACCTGCCGAGTTCAACCCAAGCTCAGCGGCGAGAACTCGCGCAACACTTTGTACAGCGCAAGAGAGCCGACGTTGAGAGGTGGATGAACGAAGACACGCCGTTCCCCGTAAGAGAGGCGTTTGAGTGGCCGTACGAACTTTCTCCCGCCTACGCATCGTTCTTCAACGACATCATCGAATTTGCCCGCAAGCTCGTAGTGTCCGACCAGGTGGGGAAGAGAAAGAGAGTTCAGTATTGGACCGCGCTCGCGCTTCTCCGAGGTGTGATGTCCAGCCCCGAAGCCGGTATCAGCATGTTGAACACGCGGCTGGACAAGCTTCCGTCCGCATCAGACGAACCTGAGCCCGCAGGAGTCGAGGAAGCAGACACGGATGAGGAGAACCCCGTTCGGGACCTGGACTTCGGCTTTGAAGGGGATAACTCTCCAACAAGCGTTGTTGAGCGCGTGGATTGGTCCGATCACCAGCGGAGACAGCTCCGAGCATTTGCCGAGCGCCTGGAGAAACTCGGCGACATCCAGCACGACCTAAAACTCTTCGCTGCGGCCATGGTTCTCGAAGATTGGATTGAGCGGGGATTCAATCCAGTCGTCTTCTGCCGGTATATTCAGACCGCGAAGTATGTCGGACGACTCCTTGAGCCTGCACTCCGAAAGAAACATCCGAAACTCGACCTTCGCATCATCACCAGCGAAGATCCTGACGACGTTCGGAAGCAGCACATCGCCGAGATGAGGGGCGATAGGCCCCGAATCCTCGTTGCGACAGACTGCCTAAGCGAGGGGATCAACCTCCAGGAGCAATTCACCGCTGTCCTGCACTACGATCTCCCCTGGAACCCGAACCGCCTTGAACAGAGAGAAGGGCGCGTCGATCGGTTTGGACAAAAGGCTCCCGAAGTGCAGGCCTGCCTCCTCTATGGGGCGGACAACCCGATCGATGGGATCGTCCTCGACGTACTCCTCCGCAAGGTCCGGGAAATCAAGCGGGCGACCGGAATCAATGTCCCATTTCCAGAGGACTCACAGAGCATCATCGACACCATCACACAGGCACTCCTCCTTAACCCGAACCGGAAGGTGGAGAAAAAGCGACTCGACAAGCAACAGCTCGTGTTCGACTTTACTGAGTTTGATGAAGCAGCGACTGCCAAGGCCAAGGTCACGCGAAAGATTGACGAGGCGGCAGAGCGCGAAAAGACCTCTCGCAGCATCTTTGCTCAGAACGCCATTAAGGCTCACGAGATCGAAGAGGACCTGCGGGCAGTAGATGAGGCAATCGGTGATCCAAAGGCGGTCCAGGACTTCGTAATCAACGCGCTCTCGAACCTCTTCGGTGTTCAGGTGACCAAAGAGAGGGAAGGCTTCGGAATCGTTTCTGGAAACTTGCCACCACAACTCGTCGATCTCCTCCCAGCAGGGAAGCTCATTAAGATCAGCTTCGAGTCTCCGACCCCTGAGGGCTATCACTACCTCGGAAGGAACCACCGCTTCGTCGAGCAACTTTGCCAACTTGTGATGGCGAATACCCTAGCAGGCCAAGATAAGCGCGCGGCCCGTGCCGCGATCATTCGCACGCGCCAGGTTACAACGAAGACGACACTCCTTCTCTTCAGATGCCGTAACGTTATTGAGCAGGGGAGGGGAGGACACCAGATCGTCGCTGAAGAGATGCTTCTCTGGGGATGGCGAGGAACCCCGCAGCAGAAGGAGTATCTATCCCACGCAGTGGCAAAGGAACTCTTAGCCGCTGCCCGAGCTTCCAGCGACCTCTCTCCTCAAGCACGATCGAACTTCCTCGACAACGAACTCCGGATCATGGATTCGCTCTCGGCACCGTTTGATGCTGTTGCTGAGGAGCAGTCGAAGCGATTGGTCGCGGCCCATGAGCGCTTCAGCGCCCTCATGGACAAGCAGCGATTCCAAGTGGTCTACCCCGTCCTCCCGATGGACCTCCTCGGCATCTACGTCCTCCTGCCGGAGGCCTCGGCATGAACTACCCGAGCGTTCGAATCGAAGGATCGATCCTCTCACCGGACATCCTGGAGCGGATCGATGACCTGCCCGGCCAGAAGCCAGCAGATTTCGGCTTCGACTCCTCTGCGAAGGTGAAAGACGAAATCGCACGCGCCTGGGCGGACGCGCAGGACTACTGGCGCATCTTTCAACGCAAGATCGAAACGCTGAAACCAAACTCACCGGCCACTACCGAGACACGGCAACAGTGGGTTGCGCCGCTGCTCGGCCTTCTTGGCTACCAGCTTGAATACCAAGCAAGAGGAGCGGAGCTAAACGGGAAGATTTACAGCATCAGCCACCGCGCCACGAATCGCGCGAATGCCCCAGTTCACATCGTCGGCTACCGAGAGCCCGCCGGCCTCGACCGAAAACCCGAAGTCGCAAACGTCAGGATGTCCGCACACGGTGTCGTTCAGGAGTTCATCAACCTGAATGATCAGCTCTACGCCCTCGTCACCAATGGCCGCATCCTCCGCCTCCTGCGAGATAGCTCCCGTCTCATCAAGCTCAGCTACCTTGAGTTCGACCTCGACCGCATCTTCACAGATGGCCTCTTTGCGGACTTCGCCGTTCTCTATCGGCTGCTCCATGTTTCGCGGCTGCCTGTTACGAACGAGGCCGCCACGGAAAGTTGGATTGAGCGGTATCACCAGGACTCACTGGATTCCGGAGCTCGAATTCGTGAGGGACTTAGCCGGGCCGTCGAACAGGCGATCCGGGACTTTGGAAACGGCTTCCTTTCACATTCCGCGAACGAGCAGCTCCGGACTGCTGTGCAGAGCGGAACGCTTAGTCCCGAAGCCTACTATAAAGATCTCCTCCGGCTCATCTATCGGCTGCTCTTTCTGATGGTGATCGAAGAGCGCGATCTCGTGTTCCCTCCGCCCGCCACCCTTCGCCAGCGAGACGTTTATCGGCGCTACTACAGCGTTCAGCGACTGAGACTCCTCTCCGAGCGTCGATACTTGGCCGATCCCAGACGCCACGACCTGTGGCTCGCCCTTCTCGCTACGTTCCGGCTATTCGAGGCGAGCGGCCCAGGTGAGAAGCTCGGACTCGCCCCTCTCGCAGGTGATCTGTTTCGGTGGGACGCGATTGGCTCAATCGCTGCATGCAGCCTCGGAAACGATGTTCTTCTTCGGTGCCTTCGCTCGCTAAGCCTCTACGAGCATCTGGAGACGCGGCAAATCATTCGCGTGAATTACGGCGCTCTAAACGTCGAAGAGTTTGGCTCCGTTTATGAAGGCTTGCTGGAATACGAGCCCATCTTCATAAAAGACGGAACGCGGCCCGAGTTCAGTTTTGCGGCAGGGGGCGAGCGTGCCGCCACGGGCTCGCACTACACTCCCGACGACCTGGTTCAGCCGCTCATCAAGCACTCGCTCGACTACCTGATCGCTGACCGGCTGAAGGATAAAAACCCCGAGGCAGCACTGCTCGATCTCAGAGTTGCAGATATCGCTTGTGGTTCAGGTCACATCCTCCTCGCCGCCGCCAGACGAATCGCAACTGAACTCGCCGTGGTCCGGACTGGAGAGGAACAGCCGTCTCCGACGGCCTATCGGACGGCTCTTCGAGATGTCATTCGGACTTGCATTTATGGCGTCGACCTCAATCCTCTTGCGGTCGAACTCTGCAAAGTTGCGCTTTGGTTGGAGGCTCACAATCCCGGTCAGCCATTGAACTTCCTTGACCACCACATCAAGTGCGGCAACGCTATCGTCGGCTTCGTCCGCCGCGAGGACGTCGACAAGGGCGTTCCTGACGAAGCATTTACCACGATGCCCGGCGACGATAAGGAGATCGCCGCGGCATGGAGAAAGCGGAACAAGAAAGAGCGAAAGGATTTCGACACCGGGCAGCTTCCACTCTCTGCTGAGATCGAACAGAGGCTCACAGGTTTGCTTTCCGAGTGGAATAAGCTCTCAGCGCTCCCGGAGCGCACGCCGGCTCAGATCGAGGAGAAGAAGGCGCGCTTCCAACAGTTCGCCGACAGCCCGGAGGCGTACTTGCTGGCTCAGGTGGCATCGATCCCAATCGCCGAGTTTTACATCCCTAAGACACCCGCCAACGATTCCGCTCTCATCTCGGATGCCCAGTTCCGTCGATTCTGGAATGAAGGCATCGTCGCTCAGGGTCAAGGGGTCGGATCTGCGTGGGCCACGTCAGTTCAGAAGCGGTTCTTTCACTGGTTCTTGGAGTTCCCTGATGTCGTTTCCAGGGGAGGGTTCGATTGCATCTTGGGGAATCCGCCATATCTTGGGGGAACTGACCTCAGCGGCACATACGGTTACCCATTTTGCCACTACGTGAAATGGCAATATGCGCCAGCGGGCCTCAGTGATCTTGTCGTTTACTTCGTCCGACGCATCCATGCGCTCCTAGCGGTCAACGGCTTCACCGCTTTTATCACAACTAACTCAATCAAGGATGGTGACGTTCGAAAGGATGGCTTGGAACTCGTTCTTGCCCAGGGTGGCACGATCAATATGGCCACACGGAGCATCAAATGGCCTGGACGGGCAAACCTTGTCGTTTCCCTCGTCGCGTTTCGGAAGGGGGCTTGGGCTGGGCCGCGCGTTCTCGATGGGGTTAGCGTGAAGGCGATAAGCGCATTTCTCGATACAGATGAGAATGTCTTTGAGCCGAAGTTACTCAGTGAAAGCCGTAAGAGGGTCTACGAGGGCACCAAATTCCTCGGTGATGGGTTCCTCTTAACTTCAGAAGAAGCGAACGCGTTGGCCGTATCCAGCCAGACCAACGAAGAAGTTATCAAAGTCTTCTTCGGCAGTGAGAGCGTGACCGATCTCCCAGATCAACGAGCTGTTCGATGGATCATAGATTTCGGCCTCGTCCGGGGAATCTGTGGGTAACTGGGGGCTCAGCGCTGGGGGGTTCGTGAGGAAGCGGTGGAGCTTGCGGCAAGTTGGAATCGAATGAGATCT